>JALREE010000219.1 GCA_023256835.1 Pseudomonadales bacterium
GGCAAGACGGAAGACGAGATCGCGCGGGCGCTGGAACTGGGCATCTGCTGCTTCAATGTCGAGTCCGAGCCGGAGCTGGACCGCATTGAGGCCGTGGCGGCGCGCCTGCAAGTGCGCGCGCCGATCTCCCTGCGCGTGAACCCGGACGTGGACGCGGGCACCCACCCGTACATTTCCACCGGGCTCAAGGAGAACAAGTTCGGCATCGCGATCGACGCGGCGTTGGAAGTGTACGAGCGCGCGGCGCAGATGCCCCATATCGAGATTGTGGGGGTCGACTGCCATATCGGGTCACAGCTCACCACCATCGCGCCGTATCTGGATGCAATCGATCGCGTGCTGCGGCTGGTCGACGAACTGGAGGCGCGCGGCATCCGACTGCGTCACTTCGACATCGGCGGCGGCCTGGGCGTGTGCTACCGGGACGAGAAGCCGCCGGCCCCTTCCCAGTTCATCCAGGCTGTGCTGGCGCGGCTGGCCGGCCGTGAGCTGAGTCTTTTTCTGGAGCCGGGGCGTTCAATCTGCGCCAATGCCGGTCTGTTCGTCACCAAGGTGGAATTTCTCAAGCAGAACGGCCAGAAGAACTTTGCTATCGTGGACGGCGCCATGAACGACCTGCTGCGGCCGGCGCTCTACGGGGCCTGGCAGGCCATCGTGCCGGTGCAGCAGCACCCGCAGGGCAGCGTGCCGGAACAGGTCTACGACGTGGTCGGTCCCGTGTGCGAGTCCTCGGATTTCCTCGGCAAGGAGCGGCCGCTGGCCATCGTCCCGGGCGATCTGCTGGCCGTGCGCACCGCCGGTGCCTATGGCTTCGTGATGAGTTCGAACTACAACACGCGCAATCGGGTGGCCGAGATCATGGTCGATGGCGACAAGGCCACCGTGGTCCGCCAGCGTGAAACCCTGGACTACCAGCTGGCGCTGGAGTCGACCCTGTAGGAGCGGGCCTGCCCGCGAACGTGTGCACGTCCCGACACACACTTGAATGAGAGCGTATGCAGTTACCCTTCACCAAGATGCACGGCCTCGGCAATGACTTCATGGTCATCGACCTGATCTCGCACCCGGCCGAGCTCAGCAGTGCCCAGATCCGCCGTCTGGCCGACCGCCATTGCGGCATCGGCTTCGACCAGCTGCTGCTCATCGAAGCGCCCACCAAGCCGGATGTCGACTTCAACTACCGCATCTTCAACGGCGATGGCAACGAAGTGGAACACTGCGGCAACGGCGCGCGCTGCTTCGCGCGCTATGTGCTCGACGCCGGTCTCACCAGCCATCGCCGCATGCGCGTGCAGACCATGCGCGGCGTGATCGTGCTGAGCGTGGAGGACGACGGCTTCGTCACGGTCGACATGGGGCAGCCCGACTTCGCCCCCGCGTCCCTGCCCTTGCTGGCTGCACAGGCGCCGTCCTACCAGCGAACGCTGGAGGTGAACGGCGTGCGCCATGAGGTGCAGTTCTTCGCCGTGTCGGTCGGCAACCCCCATGCCGTGCTGGTGGTGGAGGATGTCGAGCGCGCCGCCGTGCGCGAGATCGGCGCGGCGCTGGGGGCGCACCCCGACTTTCCCCGTGGCGTGAACGTGGGCTTCATGCAGATCATCGACCGGGGCCACATCCGCCTGCGCGTGTTCGAGCGCGGGGCCGGCGAAACCCAGGCCTGCGGCACCGGCGCCTGTGCCGCGGTGGTCTGGTAAGTGTTGTTGGCGTTAAAGTAACTTCATATGTACCCGTGCCACCAGCACGACCCGCAAGTGCAACGCCATCCTGTGTGGCTGCCGTACGAATGGTCGCAGTGCCAATGACATCAAAAGCTGTCGCTGGAGATGCTGTATTTACGCCAACACGATTATTGGTTGCATCAACATATAGGGTATTTGTATCTACGGTTAATGCTGCAGCAGTTAAGCGA
>JALREE010000034.1 GCA_023256835.1 Pseudomonadales bacterium
GCGCTGAAGATTCAGGACAACATGTTCACCTTCGACAATCTCAGCGGCCTGGACAACCGCAGCATCCAGACCCTGATGCGCAATATCGATCAGGAAATGCTCATGATCGCCTTCAAGGGCGCGGACGAGCTGGTCAAGGACAAGTTCATGGCCAATATGTCGCAGCGTGCCCGCGCCATGTTCCTCGACGAAATGGAAGCCAAAGGCCCGCTGCGCATTACCGACGTCGAAGCGGCGCAGAAGAAGATCATGCGCATCGCCCGCAAGCTCTCGGACAAGGGCGAAATCCTGCTGGCAGGGCGAGGAGACGATTTTGTCTGACACCCTGTTCCATGCCGACGAGTGGGTCACCGACGCCTTGCTGCAGCGTGGCCATGCGACGCGCAGCTACCTGGGCACTGCGTCACTGGAACCGGGGGCAACGCCCTCGCGCTTTGTGCCCTGGGTCGCCCCGCGGGTAGACGCCCCAGAGCAGCCCGGCGCCGACACCCCGCCGGCCGCCCCGGCCACGGGCGAGGCGACGGATGCCGCGGCGACCCTGCTTCCCGCCGAGGCCTCGGACGACGATGCGCCGGCCGCCGACAGCGGGACGCCAACGCGGCTGTTGACGGAGGAGGCGCTGGAGGAGATCCGTCAGCAGGCCTTCGAGCTGGGCAAACAATGGTCGGCCGGTGCTGCCCAGGAGCGCCAGCGGGCGCTCGAGGAACGCCTGGGCACCCTGCTCGATGCGCTGGCCGCTGCGCGCGTCGATTTCCTGGACTTTCAACACACGCTGATCGAGCTCGCCCGTTTCATGGCGCAGCAGATCGTGCGTGCCGAATTGCATACCGACCCCCAGTGGCTGCAGCAGCTGGTGCACACCTGCATCGCGCAATTGCGCAGTCACGGCGATGGCCTGGTGCAGGTGCGCCTGAGTCCGGCGGACTACAGCCTGCTGCAGCCACGGTTCGCGACGCTGGAAGGCGTCCGGCTGGAACGTGACGACAGTCTGCAGCGCGGTGACCTCGACCTCAGCATGGGCGCCACGCGCATCACCCAGCAGGTCGAAGCGCAATTGCACCGCGTCTGCACTGCCCTGTGCGACGAACTGACGCGCACCCATGCCCCGGCCCCGGCCCCCGCCTTGCTGGACGCACGCGACGAGGAGACCCACGACTCATGACGGCCGTGCGCATGGATCAACTGGGCGAGCTGCGTCCGCAACTGACCGCCAGCCTGCTGGCGGCGCAAGGCGCCGTGCGCCCCCTGGCGCTGGATGTCTGCGGCCAGGTCAGTCGGGTGTCGGGCACCACCATCGAAGCCGAGGGACTGATCGCGCCCATCGGCGCGCAATGTGCCATCGCCGCGCTGGCCTCGGACAGCCGCATTGAAGCCGACGTCATCGGCTTTTCTGACCAGAAACTCATTCTCATGCCCTATGGCGGCACGGCGGGACTGGGCCCGGGCGACCGGGTGCATGTCACAGCCCGGCAATCTCTGGGCCGGCTCAGCAATGCCCTGGTCGGACGGGTGATCGATGGCTTCGGCAACCCGCTGGATCGCGCCGAACCCGTGCCCTACGAGCGCGAGGCGCACCTGGACGGCATCCCGGTCAACCCCATGGAACGCCCGCCCATCAACAGCGTGCTGGACACCGGCATCAAAGCCATCAACACCGCCTTGACCATCGGGCGCGGCCAGCGCATCGGCCTGATGGCCGGCTCGGGCGTGGGCAAGAGCATGCTGCTGGGCATGCTGACCCGGCACACGGCCGCGGACGTGGTCGTGATCGGCATGATTGGCGAGCGCGGCCGCGAAGTGCAGGACTTCATCCAGAACATTCTCGGTGCCGAGGGCATGGCGCGTGCCGTGGTCATTGCTGCGCCGGCCAATTCCTCGCCGGTCGCCCGCCTGAAGGCGGCCAAACTCGCGCACCTGGTGAGTGAGGACTTTCGCGATCAGGGGCGCCATGTGCTGCTCTTGCTGGACAGTTTGACGCGAGTGGCGCACGCCCAGCGCGAGATCGGCCTGGCCATGGGCGAACCGCCGACCTCCAAAGGCTATCCGCCTTCGGTTTTCAGTCTGTTTCCGCAGCTGATCGAACGTCCGGGCGTGGGTCGAGGGGGTCACGGCTCCATCACCAGTTTCTACACCGTGCTGGCCGAGGGCGATGACCGCAATGATCCGATTGTCG
>JALREE010000131.1 GCA_023256835.1 Pseudomonadales bacterium
CTTTCGGCTGCCGGGGGACTCCGCGTAAAGGCAGAGCAGTTCGATGGCGATCTGCGCGGCCGCCAGCGCGGTGATCTCCGCATGGTCATAGGCCGGTGCCACTTCCACCACGTCCATGCCAACGAGATGGATGCCGACCAGACCGCGAATGATGTCCAGCGCCTGGAAGGACGAGAGCCCGCCTGGCACCGGCGTGCCCGTGCCGGGCGCGAAGGCCGGGTCGAGACAGTCGATGTCAAAGGTGAGGTAGACGGGATTCTGACCCACGCGTTCCCGAATCTGCCGCACGATGTCGGCCGTGCCCTGGCGGTGCACATCAGCAGCCGAGAGAATCTGATAGCCCAGCGTGTCGTCGTTGGTGGTGCGGATGCCGATCTGCACCGAGGACTCCGGCCGCACGATGCCTTCCTTCGCGGCCTTGTAGAACATGGTGCCGTGATTGATGCCATGGCCGGACGAGGGCCAGGTGTCCGTGTGGGCATCGAAGTGGATCAGGCTGAGCGGGCCGTGGAACTTCGCGTGGGCGCACAGGCTCGGGTAACTGATGAAGTGATCGCCGCCCAGCAGCAGGGACGCCGCGCCCGATTCCAGAATGCGGTGCACATGGGACTCGATGTGCGCGACGCTCAGCAGTCCGCCGCCGCTGTTGTTCTCGCAGTCGCCGTAGTCGACCACCGCCAGCGCGCTGAACGGGTCGGTCTGCCAGGGCCACGGACGTTCCCAGGCCAGGGACAGCGAGGCCTGGCGGATCGCCCGCGGCCCCAGGCGCGCGCCCGAGCGATTGGTGGTGGCGATATCCAGCGGCACGCCGCTGACGGCGACATCGACGCCGGCCAGTTCGCGCGCATAGGGGGCGCGGAAGAAACTGCCGGCCCCGCCGAAACTGTGCGAACCGACCATGCCGGTCTTCGTGTTGCCCTTGAAGGCATTGTCCCAACTGCTCATGGTGCATCCTCGTGATGGGCGGCCACCGCCAGCCCGATTCCTGCGTTCTCCTGTTCCGCCCCTGCCACCGGGCGACGCCCCAGAGGCGGAGTGCTGGCGGGCATGCGGCGCGGCGCACTCGCCTGCTCCCAGGCATGGCCCAGCGCCACCAGGCGTTCGTCGCTGAACTCGGCGCCCAGCAGTTCGATGCCCACGGGCAGCCCCTGGGCGGTGAAGCCGGCGGGTACCGACAGTGCCGGGTAGCCCGAATTGGCGCTCAGGCTGCAATTATTGCCCGGCTGGGGTTCCCCGATTGTGACAGGCAGTGAACCGGCCGGCGGATAGGCGAGCACCTCGACATTGGCCGCGCTCATGGCGGCGGCCAGGGCCGCACGCAGTTCCTGCCGCGCCGCGAGGGCGGCCTGATAGCGCGCCGGGTCCTGCTCGGCCTCGGCGCTGCGCGTGAGCACGGTGTTCACCGCCTCGTGAAAGTCACCGCTGGCGACGATGGCTTCCAGCGTGGTGGGCGTCTGGCCGGCCGGCGTGAAGTCGGCCAGCCAGGCATTGAGATCGGTCTCGAACTCGTGGGCAATCAGGCCCGATCGGGTCAGCAGGTCGGCCAGCGCGGGAATCTCGACATCGACCACCTCGGCGCCCAGCGCCTGCATGCGCGCGAGTGCCGCGTCCAGCGCAGCCTTCACCTCGGGCTCGGCGCTGTCGATGTAGTGGCGCAGGCGGCCGATGCGCAGGCCGGCGAAGGACGCCTCCTGCAGCGAATTCCAGAACGCCGGGCGGGGACGTTCGCGCATGGCGGCCGTGGCGGCGTCCTGCGGGTCATGGCCGGCGACGATGTCCAGCACGATGGCCAGGTCTTCGACGCTGCGCGCCAGCGGGCCGATGACATCCTGCGTGGAGGACAGCGGCATGATGCCGTGGATGCTCGACAGCGCCTTGGTCGGACGCAGACCCACCAGATTGTTGAAGGCGGCCGGAATGCGGATGGAGCCGCAGGTGTCCGAGCCCATGCCGACGGCGGCCAGGCTCGCGGCCACGGCAGCCGCGGTGCCGCCACTGGAACCGCCGGGCACGCGCGCCGGATCATAGGGATTGCGCGTCTGCCCGCCGAGGGAGCTGATGGTGGTGATGCCGTAGGCGAACTCGTGCAGATTGGTCTTGCCCAGAATGATGGCCCCGGCGTCGAGCAGGCGCTGCACGGCGGTGGCATTGGCGGCGGGCACGAAGTCCTGCAGGGCGCGCGAGGCCCCGGTGGTGGGCATGTCCGCCGTGGCGTAGTTGTCCTTGAGCACGATCGGGATGCCATGCAGGGGACTGCGCGGACCGGACTGTCGACGTTCCGCATCCAGTGCCTGCGCCTGGGCGCGGGCCTCGGGGTTGAGGTGAATCAGCGCATTGAGGCCAGGCCCCTGATCATCGTAGGCGGCAATGCGGGCCAGATAGGCATCGACGAGCTCCACCGAGCTGATGCGCTTCGCGGTCAATGCCAGCTGCAGCTCGCGCAGCGAGGCCTCGGTGACATCGAAGGGCGATTGCGCCAGCGCGACGTGGCTGCACGCGCCGGCGAGCGTCACGCCCAGCGCCAGCGCACGCAGGCGCCGGGACAGTGAAGGGCGGGCAGCAGGGCACAAGGCGATCTTCATCTCTCACAAGTCTCCGTTCATTCAACCATCGCGAGACGTGCCCTGCAGCAGTTCACTGCTCATCAGCAGCACGGCCACTTTCAGATATTCCACCAGCTCGGCATAGGCCGTCTCGTTCACCTCGTCGTCCGCGGCATCGAAGTCTTCCGACAGGTTCGCGATGTTGACGATGTCTTTCAGCGCCTCTTCCGTCTCGGCGCTGAAATGCGCGATCTGCTTCTGCGCGCTGGCCGTGCCGAAGCCGACCAGAAAGCCCTGGCACCAGGCGGCCAGGCAGCGCAGGCGCTGACTCAGGTCCAGCTCGTCATCGGGCAGGAACAAGGTGTAGCGCGAGTCCTCGCTGAACATCTCGCGTTCGATGAACGTGTGCATGGCAAGAATGGTGGTGCGATTGCGCTCGGAGCAGGACTCGGCGTCCACGTGCTTGAGCACCAGTGCAATGACGCTGTCGGGGCGGATTTTCAAGCCCGTGCTGACCACGCCCGAGAGCAGGCCGTGCAGTTCCGAGGGCGAGACTTCGTAGCCGAATTCCAGCATCTGGTTGCAGCAGTCGTCGAAGTCGAGGGGGAGGATGTCTTGCTGAGACAAAGCGGTTGTTCTCCAGAGTTGGACCAAGGGGGAGCAGGCTTGATGTGGGAGCCTGCTTGCAGGCGAACCCGCAGTCAAGCCTTGGACCGCCCCGCGCGATTCCACGGTGACGCCGGCGCCAGCGCGATGTGGTCCGGCTGCACCACGATCAGGCCCTTCCTGAGCAGGCCGCCGATGGCCTTCTTGTAATTGCCTTTGCTCACTTTGTAAACAGCGTGGATGGCTTCCGGGGTGCTGTGATCGCACAGCGGCGAAACGCCCCCGTTGGCGGCGAGATGCGCCAGGATCAGTTCGGCCAGTTCGTCCCGCACCTCCTGACCCTGTTTCTGCAGACACAGATCGAGCCGACCGTCCTCACGCACCCGGCGCACGAAGCCCTTGAGCTTCTGTCCCATGCGCGGGGGCTGCAGCACTTCCGTCTTGAAGATCAGCCCCAGGTGAGTGCCATCGACCACGGCCTTGTAGCCCAGATCGGTGCGTCCGCACACCAGCAGGTTCACCGGCTGCATGCTAGCAAAGCCGCGCCCGTCCTCGCTCAGCCAGTGGTCGAGCTTGGACGATGCCGCGATGCGCCCGCTCGGCTTGTCGAGATAGACATACACCACGTAGCTGTTGTCCTCGCGCATCGGCACCCGCTGCTCGCCGAACGGCACCAGCAAGTCCTTGGGCAGCCCCCAGTCCAGGAAGGCCCCGGCATGATTGACCTGCACGCAGCGCAGTGACACGCACTGCCCCAGCCGTGCCCGCGGCGTGCGCGTGGTGGCGATCAGGCGATCGTCCGAGTCGTGATAGACGAATACTTCGACCGCGCTGCCCACCTCGGCGCCGGCAGGCACCTCCAGACGGGGCAGCAGAATCTCGCCCAGCACCCCGCCGTCCAGGTAGACCCCGAAAGGCACCTGGCGGGAGATGGTGAGGGTGTTCATGTGGCCGACGAGGGGCATGGGGGGAATACCACTGAAGCGAGGCTCGGGAGCGTCGGGGTGGCTACGCAGACCGTCTGCCGACAGGGATGTCGGCAGCGAGCCCCCAGGGAAGGGTTCACGGCGTGTCTGCGGAGCCACCCCGACGCTCCCGAGCCGGGGTTGGGTTTAGAACGTCCCGCGGATCTTCAACGCCAGCTTGATGCCCGTGTTGCTGCAGGAATCCTCGATCTCCGCCAGCGTGCCCGTCGCGATCGTGCCACCGACATAGCGGTAGCGGTCACGGCAGCGCTCGCCTTCCAGCGTGTTCATGGACTCGAAGCGATAGGTCAGACCGGCAAAGCCGATGGTCTCCACGAACACCGTGAGCTGGTCACCGCTGTTGTAGTTCTCGATCTTGTCGATGTCGTAGGCCTTGCGGTTGCCGTAGAAACCATGGTTGTAGTTGAAGCCATAGTTCAGGCTGCGCTCGGGGATGTCGTGACGGAAACCCAGACGGAAGCTGCCACGGCCGGCCTGACGCAGACGACGGTCGATGCCCAGGAACGGGTCGGTCACGCTGGAGTCTTCC
>JALREE010000144.1 GCA_023256835.1 Pseudomonadales bacterium
TGCTGGGCACTGCCCAGGAAGGCGGTGCGGCATGAGCGCCGCCGCCTTCCCGCCCTACGACGCCGAGCTGATGGACCTAGCGCCGACCATCGAAGCGCAGCTTGTCGGGTACGCCCTGCACGATCTGGCCGCGCTGGATCACGTGGGCGACCTCAAGCCCTACCAGTTCGAGGACGGCACCCTCAAGGCGATCTATCAGCGCCTGCAAGCCTGCCGCCAAGCTGGGGATACTGCCGTTGATCCGGCCGTAGTGGCTGCCGAGCTGCCCGACGTGGTAAGCCCTGCCGATTTGGCACGGATCGAGGCGCAGGCGCAGCACATGACGCCGGGCCGGGTCGAGTCGCTGGCAAACCGGATCATCTCGGGATGGCGCGACAGGGACGCACGTCGCCGGCTGCTGGAAGTTGCCCATAGCCCAGGCAGCGCCGACGATCTGAGGGAAGCCGCCCGCCGCCAGCTTGAGCGCATGGACGCCGCCGCTCCTGGTCGAGCTGCCGGGGACGCTCATCCCCTGGCGCAGTTCGTGGAGTACGACACGACCCCGAAGGCGGTGCGCTGGGTCATCCCCGGCGTTGTCGAGCATGGAGTCGTGACCGTCTCGGGCGCTCGGGGAGTGGGCAAGACCACCTGCATCCTGCCGCTGGCGATGACTGCTGCCGGCCTGCACGCCGCTGACGATCCGCTGGCTCCGAAGCACTGGCGGCACGTCGTTTACATCGTCGAGCACGTCGAGCAGGCTCAACGCATCGTGGCTGGCATGGTCGAGCATGGCAATCTCGGGATCAGGGCTGAGGACGTGCGCGAGCGCCTGCACATCGTCGAGGCCCGCCGCCTGGACCCGGCCCACGTGGCCCAGGTGGGCAAGCTGTACCGAGAGAGATTCACCCGGACCGTCAACGGCGTGGAAGTCCTGCCGCTTGCCGTGCTGGACACGAAATCCGCCGTCCTGGCCTTGGACAACGAGAACGACAACAGCGAGGGCAGCCGGGCCGTGTACGCGCTGAAGCAGGGCTTTGCCGGCCTGCCGACCTGGATCATCGGGCACGTCGCCAAGGCGCAGTTTGGCCGGACTGACGTTGCTGCGCTGTCTGATCGTGGGGCTGGTTCGTTCGAGGCTGACGCGATCCAGAACGCCTACCTGGTGCAAGAGGGAGAAGCCCGGTATCTGCTGCTGGGGAAACGCCGATTCGAGGCACGTTGGCCCGAACTGCAAGTCGTCAGCCACATGGCCGAAGTCACGGCCTACGACGAGTGGGGCGACCCTGAAACAACGACGCTGCGCTGGGGCATCGTCACGCCTGCCGACCTGAGCCGACAGGAAGCCCGCAAAGAGGCCCAGGAAGCCGCAGAGCGCGAGCGCCGGGGCGACATGAGGCAAGCCATCTTCGACGCGGTGCAAATCGCATGGCAGGCCGGGAACCCCTTGAGCAAGACAGGCGTCAAGACGACCGTCAGCGACTTCAAGAAAAGCGACATCTGGACCGAGGTCGAGGCACTGCTGTCCGAGGGCTGGCTGTACGAGGTCGAGGTCCCGAAGAACCAGCGCACCAACACCGCAAAGGCCCGCTTCCTGGTGAAGCTGGACACCCCAGAGCACGAGGAATTCAGGCGCTCGGGCATCGTTCCTGCCGCCAAGCTGGTGATTCCCCAGAGCTGGCGGAAACCCGAAATTCCGCCCGTTCCCGAGATTTCGGCCTGAACCCCTAGAAAACCCCTTCCCGAGCAGTAGATGCTTGTCAATTCCGCCCGTTCCCAATTCGCCCGTTCCCCTAAGAGAGAACGACCGGGAACGAGCGGAATACGGCTTGATTGCCGTTTTTCCGCCCGTCCGTTCCCATGATTCAGGGAACGACCGGGAACGAGCGGGAACGAGCGGGAACGGACGAACGAAAAAGAGGACTGAACCATGAGCATCAACGCCCTGGTGCTGGGCACCCTGCTGACCCAGCCCACCCAGCGCACCGCCAAGTCCGGCAACGCCTACACGGTCTGCCGGCTCAAGGTCGCCGGCGCTGGAACTGGCGACGCCGGAGCCGACACCTTGCTGGTGAACTGCATCGCGTTTTCCGAAACCGCCCAGGCTGCACTGCTCGCGCTGGACGCTGGCGAGGGCATCGCCGTGTCGGGGCAGCTCCGGGCAGGCGTCTGGCAGGCCAACGACGGCACCCACAAGCCCGGCCTGGACCTGACGGTCGGCGCTGTGCTGTCGGCCTACAGCATCGCCAAGCGCCGCAAAGCCGCCCAGGCCGGCAACGACCAGGGCGACCGGCAGCGAGATCAGCGACCGTCGCATGACGCATGGAAGGCTGGCGCACCGGCTGGTCGGCAGCAACATCGCGCCCCGGCTGACGACCTGGACGACGTTTTCTGATCGTCGGCTGTGAACGCGGTGTGAATCGACGTGAACGCGCTAGAAGCCTTCCGCGCTGGCGCTGGTACGTCGGCATGGACAAGGACCAGGAAACGCGCCTGAGGCCGTTTTGAGCTGTTCTAGTGGCATCGGATCAGGTATCACTTGCCTGTTGATTTCGGGATTAACTGGAGGCTGAACATGGGTGGATTTGG
>JALREE010000161.1 GCA_023256835.1 Pseudomonadales bacterium
AATTACGACCCCAGCATTCCCGAGGTCATGGCCGACGCGGAACAGCTGATCCAGGCCGTGCTCAACATCGTGCGCAATGCCATGCAGGCGCTGGAGAGCCCGAACGTGCGCCACAGCGCCGGCAGGATCGAGCTGACCACCCGCGTGCTGCGCAATATCACCATCGGTACCGCCTTCCACCGCCTCGCGGCCCGCATGGAAGTGATCGACAACGGTCCGGGCATTCCCGAAGACCTCATCGGCAGCATCTTCTACCCCATGATCAGCGGGCGCGCCGAGGGCACCGGGCTGGGACTCTCCATCGCCCACTCCATCATCAATCAGCAGAAGGGCATGATCGAGTGTGACAGCAAGCCCGGGCACACGCGTTTCGCCATCTACATCCCCGTTGCGCCAAGCACGCGGGGCAAGCGCATTCAGACACAGGACCACGCATCATGAGCAAGCACAACAGCGTCTGGGTACTCGATGACGACAAGTCCATCCGGTGGGTACTGGAAAAATCCCTGACCAAGAACGGCCTGCACACGCAATGTTTCGAGAATGGCGAAGACCTGCTGCACCGCCTGGAAAAGGAGCGTCCTGACGCCATCATCAGCGACATCCGCATGCCGGGCATCAATGGCCTGGACCTGCTTTCCACCGTGCACGACCAGTACCCGCAACTGCCCGTGATCATCATGACCGCGCACTCCGACCTGGACAGCGCGGTCTCGTCCTACAGCCGCGGGGCCTTCGAGTACCTGCCCAAGCCCTTCGACATCGACGAGGCCGTGGCCATGACCGTGCGCGCGCTCGAGCATGCGCGGGAAAAGAACGTCGAGGTCCCGCCTCCGGTGCTCGAGAAGACCAAGGACATCATCGGCGAGGCACCGGCGATGCAGGAGGTGTTTCGTGCCATCGGCCGGCTGTCGCAGTCCAACATCACCGTGCTGATCAATGGCGAGTCCGGCACCGGCAAGGAACTGGTGGCTCATGCCCTGCATCGCCACAGCCCGCGCAAGAAGAATCAGTTCATAGCACTGAACGTTGCGGCGATCCCGAAGGATCTGATCGAATCCGAACTCTTCGGTCATGAAAAGGGCGCCTTCACCGGTGCCACCGCGCAGCGCACAGGGCGCTTCGAGCAGGCCAATGGCGGCACCCTGTTCCTGGACGAGATCGGCGACATGCCGCCCGAGACGCAGACGCGCCTGCTGCGCGTGCTTTCTGACGGCGAATTCTATCGCGTGGGCGGCCACACCCCGATCAAGGTGGATGTGCGCATCATCGCGGCCACGCACCAGAACCTGGAAGCGCTGGTTGCGAAGCACCTGTTCCGGGAAGACCTGTTTCACCGTCTCAACGTGATACGCATCCATATCCCGCGCCTGCGCGACCGCCGCGAGGACATTCCGCGTCTGGCGCAGCACTTCCTGCTCAAGGCCGCCGAGGAGCTGGAGACCGAACCCAAGACGCTGCGTCCGGAAACCGAGAAATACCTCACCGGTCTCAACTGGCCGGGCAACGTGCGCCAGCTGGAGAACTTCTGCCGTTGGATCACCGTGATGGCGTCGAGCCGTGAAGTGCACATCGACGATCTGCCGCCCGAACTGCTGGAGACTCAGGCCCAGAGCAGCAGTGCGGGCAGCTGGTCACAGCTGCTGCATCACTGGGCGGATCAGGAATTGAATCTGGGGCACAAGGAAATTCTCAACCAGGCCACGCCCGTGTTCGAACGCACCATGATCGAGGTGGCCCTCAAGCACACCGCAGGTCGACGACGCGACGCCGCCCTGCTGCTGGGCTGGGGTCGCAACACGCTGACGCGCAAGATCAAGGAGCTGGAGATGGATGTGGGCGGTGACGACCAGGACTGAGCATCGACGATAGTGAGTAACTGCATCAAGACTTTGTCCGGCCAAATTGTGCACTTGATAACAATCAGTTTTATTGACGGCACTGGCAACCCACCAAGTTCACCGCAATAAGCGGTCGCACTATCCAATTAATCATGCCTACGTAAGAAATCTGATTCCGATACCCAGGCACAATCAAGGAGTCTCTGCTTCGTTGCTGCACATAGCGCTCTATCAACCTGAAATCCCGCCAAACACCGGCAACATCATTCGCCTCGCCGCCAATACCGGCTGCCAGCTGCACCTCATCAAGCCCCTGGGCTTCGCGATTGAAGACAAGCACTTGCGCCGCGCCGGGCTGGATTATCACGAGATGGCCTGCGTCCATGTGCACGAATCCTGGGAGGCGTTTCTGCAGGCGCGACCACGGGGGCGGCTGTTTGCACTGAGCACGAAGGCACAGCGCCCCTACGCGGAAGTTCGTTTCGAGGCGCAAGACATCGTGCTGTTCGGACCGGAGTCGCGCGGCCTGCCGCAGGAGATTCGGGACAGCCTGCCGCAGGAGCGGTTGCTGCGCGTGCCCATGCGTGCAGGCAGCCGCAGCCTCAACCTGTCGAACACGGTGGCTGTGGTGGTCTACGAAGCCCTGCGCCAGCAGGATTTCGCGTTCGGAGAATGAGGGCATGCCGGGCCGCGCGTGGCAGCCCGGCACTCACACTCAGTTGGCAGCGGGCTGACCGGCCTTGGCCGCGGCTTCGGCGGCCTGGCGCTGCTTGGTCTGCAGGTACAGGGCGTCGAAGTTCACCGGTGCCAGATTGATCGGAGGGAAGCTGCCCTTGATGATCAGGGAGTCCACCGCCTCGCGGGCATAGGGGAACAGGATGTTCGGGCAGACGGAGGCCAGCACGTGCTCCAGATCGGCATCGTTCATGCCAACGCAGGAGAACACGCCCGCCTGGTGCACTTCCGCCAGGAAGGCGGCGGCGTCGTCCACTTTCGCTTCCACGGTCACCGTCAGCACCACTTCGAAGACACCTTCGGCAATGCGGGCGCTCTTGGTGCCAAGATTGAAGCTCACCTTCGGGGTCCACTGGTTCTGGAAGACCACCGGGCTGCGGGGAGATTCGAACGAGGCATCCTTCATGTAGATCCGCTGCAGGGCGAAGGCCGGACCGGGGTTGGCTGCCTGCTGTCCATTGGCCGCACCGGCATCCGGCGCTGTCGGGGTGTTCTGGTCGTTTGTGTTCTCTGCCATGTCGATTCCTGCGTCGTTCGTGAGTGATTGATTGAAGAGTTCTTGCCTTGTTTTCCCGAGGGAATTTCCTGTCATTGCACCAGCGGCAGGCCCTGGGCCCGCCACTCGGTCATGCCGCCCGCAAGGCGCATCACCTGGGTGAAACCGGCACTGCGCAGCACCTTGACGCCGTCGACGGACTGCGGCCCGAGTCGGCAGGCCACGATGACGGGGACGCCCTTGTACTTGTCGAGCTCGGCCACGCGCGTGCCCAGCTTGGTCAGCGGAATGTGGAAGGAGTCGACGATGTGGCCGCTGTCGTAATCCTTCTTGTCGCGAATATCGACCACCACCGCATTGGAGCGGTTGATGAGCATCACGGCCTGCTGGGCCGTGACGGCTTCGCCGGAGGTCTTGTTGCGATGAAAGATCAGGGCAATGACCAGACCTACCCAGAGACTGGAGAGCATCCAGTGATTACCAACAAATTCAATGAACTGCGCCATATATCCCCGTGTATCCGGCCGCCCGCACCGCAGCGGCGGCTGCGTCGCGCCAGGCCGCAGCCGCTGCCACCGGCGCGCAAAAAAGGTGGGCAGTATACACAGCATTCCCGGGCATAAGAAAGTTCGGGCCGCCCGCGCAGGCTCGCCTTGCCCGAGGCTTTCCGGGATAATGCGCGCCACCTGCGTCCACCTCCACCGGAATCCCTGTTCTCATGAGTTCACACACCGCCCCCCGTCGTGCCACCACCCTGCTGCTCATTCTCGATGGCTGGGGCTACCGCGAAGAGACCGAGCACAACGCCATCAGCGCCGCCCGCACCCCGGTCTGGGATGCCCTCTGGCAGCGCTGCGCCCACACGCTGATCACTACCTCGGGCGAGGCCGTCGGCCTGCCGAAAGGACAGATGGGCAATTCTGAAGTGGGACACATGAACCTGGGGGCCGGCCGCATCGTCTACCAGAACCTGACTCGCATCGACAAGGCGATCGAGGACGGCACCTTCTTCCTCAACGAGCCCCTGGTGGACGCCGTGGACAAGGCCATTCTCAACGAGAAGGCCATGCACATCATGGGGCTGCTCTCGCCCGGCGGCATCCACAGCCACGAGGACCAGATCCTGGCGATGATCGACCTGGCCAGCCAGCGCGGCGCCGAGCGCATCTACCTGCACGCCTTCCTCGATGGCCGTGACACGCCGCCGCGCAGCGCACTCGCCTCGCTGCAACGCGCCGAAGCGCGGCTGCGCGAGACCGGCTGCGGTCGCATCGTGTCCATCATCGGCCGCTATTACGCCATGGACCGCGACAATCGCTGGGATCGTGTGCAGGCCGCCTATGAACTGCTGACGCAGGCCCGTGCCGAATTCCACAGCGCCAGCGTCGAGGACGCGCTGAATGCCGCCTATGCCCGTGGCGAGGACGACGAATTCGTCAAGGCCACCGTGGTGGCAGGGCCGGGGGAAGCGCCGGTGCACATCGAGGATGGCGACACGCTGATCTACATGAACTTCCGCTCCGACCGCGCCCGCCAGCTGACGCGCGCCCTCTGCGATCCGGACTTCACCGGTTTCGTGCGTCAGGTGCAGCCGGCCCCGGGGGACTTCGTCACGCTGACGGAATACGCAGCCGACATCGGCGTGCTGTGCGCCTACCCGCCCCAGACCATGGACAATGTGCTGGGCGAATACCTGGGGGCGCTGCACAAGACGCAGCTGCGCATCGCGGAAACCGAGAAGTACGCCCACGTCACGTTCTTCTTCAGCGGCGGACGCGAGGAACCCTATCCCGGCGAAACGCGCATCCTGGTGCCCTCGCCGCAGGTGGCCACCTACGATCTGAAGCCGGAAATGAGCGCCTTCGAGGTCACCGACAAGCTCGTCGAAGCGATCGCCGCCGGCACCTATGACGCCATCATCTGCAATTACGCCAATGGCGACATGGTGGGGCACACCGGCAGTTTCGACGCGGCCGTCAAGGCCGTCGAGGCGCTGGATGTCTGCCTCGGCCGCCTGGTGGAGGCCATCGAAGCCCACGACGCCCAATGCCTGATCACCGCCGACCACGGCAATGTGGAGCAGATGGTGGACACGGAGTCGGGTCAGCCCATGACCTCCCACACCAGCGGCCCCGTGCCCCTGGTCTATGTCGGCAAGCGCGGCTGGACCTTCCGCGGCCCCGGCAGCCTGTGTGACATCGCGCCCACCATGCTCGCCCTGATGGAGCTGCCCGTCCCGGCAGAAATGACCGGCCAATGCCTCGTGCACAAGAGCGCCTGAGCCTCTGCCGGCGTGCCGGCGTGCTGTTGAGCCTCGCGCTGCTCGCGAGCCCGGCGAGCATGGCGGCGGATGAGCCTCTGCCGGAAGAGCAACTGCAGCAGGTCAGTGTCGCCATCGCGCAGATCGAGGACTGGCTGCGCGAGGCCGCCAGCGATCGCACGGCTCTGGAGCAGCAACTGAGCGACAGCAATGCCGCCATCGCCAGCAACCGTGCAGCCATCCTCGACACCGAAGCGCAGATCCTTGCGCTGCGGCAGGAACTGCAGCAGCTTGAACGTCAGCAGAGCGAACTGGAGCAGGCCCTGGCGAGCCAGGAGGACCTGGTGCGTGAGGCGCTGCGGGCCTCCTACAGCAGCGGCCGCGACAGCTATCTGAAACTGCTGCTGACCCAGGAAGACCCGTCCCGCAGCGCACGCATGCTGCGCTACTACAGCGATTTCAACCGTGCCCGGCTCGACGGCATCACGGCCTACCGCACCACCCTGCAGTCCCTCGACAACACCGCTGCCCGCCTGCTCGTCACGGAACAGGCCCTGCAAGGCTCGCGACAGACGCTCGAGCAAGCGCAAACCGCCCTGGCGACCGAGACGACACGCCGGGAGGAACTGCTTGCCGGGCTGGCCGAGGAAATGGCGGCCCGCAGCACCGAACTCGACCAACTGCGAGAAGACCAGCAACGCTTGGAAAGCCTGGTACAGCAGATCCGCGACGTGGTCATCAACATTCCCGCGCCCGAGGATCTGGCGCCCTTCGCCGACGCGCGCGGCCGCCTGCCCCGCCCGGTGGACGGCGAAGCCCTCAATCGCTTCGGCCAGAGCTACAGCGACGGCAATCTGCACCGCCAGGGCATCGTGCTGGGTGCCGCCGAAGGCACCCCTGTGCGTGCCGTGCATCCGGGTCGGGTGGTGTTCGCCGACTGGCTGCGCGGCTCCGGCCTGCTGGTGGTGGTGGACCATGGTGCGGGCTACATGAGCCTGTACGCCAACACCGGCAGCCTGATCAAGCGCAAGGGCGACTGGGTCAATCGCGGTGAACCACTGGCGACGGCGGGCCGCGATGGCGGCTCCGGCCAGCCCGGTCTGTATTTCGAGATCCGCCACAACGGCCAGGCCCAGGACCCGGCCCAGTGGTGGCAGCCCTGAAATTCGCGCCGCCCCTGTAGAGCCGCGAGAGCGCCGTGCTATGCTCGGCGCCACACGAGAACCACTCATCATCTGCGCTGCCCGTGACACGCATTCGGAGAGCCCATGAAGACACGACGCCACACCCCCGCTGCCATCGTCCCGCGCCGGCTGCTGCCCGGCGCCCTGGCCCTGGCACTGTGCACGGCATTCAGCGCCCAAGCGTTTGCGCAGGAGGCGGCGCCCTCTGCCCAGCCACTGCCTTTGCCGCTGGAAGAGGTCCGCATCTTCGTCGAGGCGCTGGAAGCTATTCGCAACACCTACGTCGAACCGATCGATGACAAGACCCTGCTGGAATACGCCATCAAGGGCATGCTGTCCGGCCTCGATCCGCACTCGGCCTATCTGGCCTATGAGGAATTCGATTCCCTGCAGGAGACAACCACCGGCGAGTTCGGGGGTCTGGGCATCGAGGTGGGCGAGGAGAATGGCTTCATCAAGGTGATCACGCCCATCGACGACTCGCCGGCCCAGCGTGGCGGCATCCTGCCGGGCGATCTGATCGTCGAGATCGACGGCCGCCCCCTGGTGGAAATGCAGATCGACGATGCCGTGGAGCTGATGCGCGGCGAAGTCGGCACCTCCATCGTGTTGGGCATCATGCGCGAAGGTGAGCCGGAGCCGCTGGAGATCACCTTGGTGCGCGACATCATCGAGGTCGCCAGCGTGCGTCACCGCGAACTGGAACCAGGCTTCGCCTATCTGCGCATCTCGCAGTTCAAGGTCAACACCGGCGAGGAAGTGCTGGAAGCCCTGGAAGAGATCAAGGCCGCGCAGCCCGAGCTCAAGGGCCTGGTGCTGGACCTGCGCAACAATCCCGGGGGCATACTGCAGGCCTCGGTGGAAGTGGTGGATGCCTTCGTCCGCGACGGCCGCATCGTCTACACCCAGGGCCGCGAAGGCGAGATCGAGATGGAATTCTTCGCCACGCCTGAAGACCCGAGCCTGGGCGTCCCCCTCGTGGTGCTGATCAACTCCGGTTCCGCCTCAGCTGCCGAGATCGTCGCAGGCGCGCTGCAGGACCACAGCCGCGCCGTGATCATGGGCACGCGCAGCTTCGGCAAGGGCTCAGTGCAGAGTGTCATGCAGCTGGCCGAGAACCGCGCCATCAAGCTCACCACCTCGCTGTACTTCACGCCCGAGGGGCGCTCCATCCAGGCCCAGGGCATCCAGCCGGACATCCTGATCGAGGAAGGCCTGGTCACCCGCACCACGGGCCGCACCGGCTACACCGAGGCCGATCTGGCCGGCCATCTGCGCAATGGCAATGACCTGGACGACATCGACGGGGACGAGCGCCAGGCCGAAGTCAGCGCGGAGCAGGTGGTGTCCACCGACTACCAGCTGCAGGAGGCCCTGACCCTGCTGCGCGGCCTGAGCATTCTGGAAGATGCCCGCGACCGCGAGCGCAGCCCGGGCACCCCCGTGACGCAGACTCCCTCCGCAGGAACCCCTCAGCCTTGAGTCAGCGTGACCCTCTGCTGGAGGCCATTGCCCGCTACCCCGCGCCGCTGATCATGACCGTGGTCGGGCTGGTGGGCATGCCGCTGACCCTGTGGCTGTTCACGCCTGAACGCGCGCCTGCGCGCCCCGAGACACCCGTCGCGATCAGCGCAACGGCCGCGCCCGCCGCAACGCCGACTGGCACCCCTGTCGCGGCCATTGCCGCTGCCACTCAAGACATCGCGCTGGCGCTGCCCGAGCAGAGCCCGGCAGATGCTCTGACCGTCGATACTCCTGCCTCGGCAGACCCTGCGACCAGTACAGAGCCTGCCGCCGCCAAGCTGCTTGAGGACGCCGCCGCCACCGTGCCAGCTTCGACGACAGTTACATTGTCAGCGCCCAGCTCCGCGAACTCGGCGCCGTCCCCTGCGCAGAGCTTCGTACCTGCGCAGGGGACCCACTACATCGCGCTGATCATCGACGACATCGGCTACGTGGACGACCTGGGTGCACGCGCTGTCGCGCTGCCTGACGACGTGACTTTCGCCGTGCTGCCTCACACGCCTCATGGCGTGGCGCTGGCGCAGGCGGCCCATGACAACGGCAAGGAAGTGATGCTGCACGCCCCGATGAGCAACCTGGGTGCCATGCCGCTGGGTCCGGGGGGCCTGACGCCGCAGCTCACGAGGCAGGAGTTCGTGCAGACGCTCACCGCCGCTCTGGATGCCGTGCCCCATCTGCAGGGCCTCAACAATCACATGGGCAGCGAGCTGACAGCCCTGGAAGAGCCCATGCGCTGGGTGATGGAGACGCTGCAGGGGCGCAGGCTCTACTTCGTGGACAGCTACACCACGGCCAGCAGCGTGGCCGGACGCATCGCGCGGGAACAGAACATCCCCACCCTGACGCGCAATGTGTTTCTGGACAATGTGCAGACGGCCGAGGACATCGACCGGGAGTTCCAGCGTCTGCTGAGTCTGGCGCGGGAGAAAGGCTTTGCCACCGGCATCGGCCACCCCTATGCCGCCACACTGGACTATCTGGAGAAGACCCTGCCCACGCTCGCGGCGCTCAACATCGAGCTGATTCCGGTGTCGCAGATGATCGCGCTGCAGCAGCAGGCTACAGGCGCATGGTGATGCCCTTGTCGGCCATGTAACGCTTGGCCTGGGGAATGGTGAACTCCCCGAAGTGGAAGATGCTGGCGGCGAGCACGGCATCGGCGTGCCCGATCTGCACGCCGTCCACCAGATCCTGCAGTGTGCCGACGCCGCCCGAGGCGATGATGGGCACGGAGACGGCATCGCTCACCGCCCGGTTCAAGCCCAGATCGAAACCGCTCTTGGTGCCGTCACGATCCATGCTGGTCAGCAGGATCTCCCCGGCGCCATAGCTCACCATGCGGCGCGCCCACTCCACTGCGTCGATGCCCGTGGCCTTGCGCCCGCCGTGAGTGAAGATTTCCCAGCGTTCGACCTCACCCGGCAGACTGACCTTCTTGGCATCCATGGCCACCACGATGCACTGCGAGCCGAAACGCTCGGCGGCCTCGCGCACGAAGTCCGGATTGAACACGGCAGCCGTGTTGATGGACACCTTGTCGGCACCGGCATTGAGCATGGTGCGAATGTCATCCAGCGTGCGAATGCCGCCCCCGACCGTCAGCGGAATGAACACCTGACCGGCGATCAGTTCCACCGTCTGCACCGTGGTCTCGCGGCCTTCATGGCTGGCCGTGATGTCGAGGAAGGTGATCTCGTCGGCCCCGGCATCACTGTAGCGGCGCGAGATCTCGACCGGATCGCCGGCATCGCGGATATCGAGGAATTTCACGCCCTTCACCACGCGACCCTTGTCGCAGTCCAGACACGGAATGATTCGTTTGGCCAGCGCCATGGGTTGCCTCTTCGCTTCTTCAGGTGGCCGCGTGTGCGCGGGCAGCCTCGTCGCAGTAGCGCTGCGCCGCGGCCAGATTCAGTGCGCCCTCGTAGATGGCGCGACCGGTGATGGCGCCGGCAATGCCGCCGCCCGTCTTCGTCTTCGCCACCGCCTGCAGTGCGTGGATGTCCTCGATGCGACTGATGCCGCCCGAGGCGATCACGGGGATGCGCGTGGCTTCCGCCAGGGCCACGGTGGCAGGCACATTGACGCCCTGCATCATGCCGTCGCGCGCGATGTCGGTGTAGATGATGGCCTCGACGCCGTAGTCCTCGAAGCGTCGTGCCAGGTCAATCACATTCACGTCGGTGACATTGGCCCAGCCATCGGTGGCCACCATGCCGTTGACTGCATCCAGGCCAACGATGATCTGACCGGGGAATTCATGACAGGCCTCGGCCACGAAACCCGGGTCACGCACGGCCTTGGTGCCGATGATCACCCAGGACACGCCGGCCGCGAGATAGCGGGCAATGGTGCCGAGATCACGGATGCCGCCACCGATCTGCAAGGGCAGCGCGGGATAATGCCGCGCGATGGCCTGCACGACGCCGCCGTTGACGGGCGTGCCGGCGAAGGCGCCGTTCAGATCCACCAGATGCAGGCGACGGGCGCCCTGGGACAGCCAGTGGCCGGCCGTCTTGACCGGGTCGTCGGAAAACAAGGTGGAGTCTTCCATGCGGCCCTGCTTCAGGCGCACGCACTGCCCATCTTTCAAGTCAATTGCGGGAATGATCAACATAATGAATCGTCCGGTCAGGAATCTAGTGCGTGCCGTCCCACGCGAGGAAATTGCGCAGCAACTGCAGGCCGCCATGCTGGCTCTTCTCGGGATGGAACTGCACGGCGAAGAGATTGCCCTTGTTGAGAGCCGCCGTGAATTCCACGCCGTAGCGCGTCAGGCCCGAGGCCTTCTCGCCGGCGCCAAGCGCCACGTAATAGCTGTGCACGAAGTAGAAACGGGTGTTGTTCTCGATGCCACGCCACAGCGGGTGCTGGTCCGTCTGCTGCACGCAGTTCCAGCCCATGTGCGGCACCTTGAGCGGCGCAC
>JALREE010000183.1 GCA_023256835.1 Pseudomonadales bacterium
TCTCCTGCAGGCTGCGCTGCGCCAGGCTGACGCTGCTCTCCAGCAGGGCCTCGACACCTTCCCGGTCGCCGCTGCAACACAGCGCCTCCAGCTGTTCCAGGCGCTTTGCCAGCGGCTCGGCACCGATGAAGGCCGTGGACGACTTGAACTTGTGCGCCAGCCTTTCCAGTGCCCCCAGATCGCCGCCCCCCCCGGCATCCAGCAGCCCGGCAGCCAGCGTCTGGGTCTGCTGCAGGTAGAGGGTGTAGAACTCTGCCAGGGCGGGTGCGTCCGTCATGCCCATGATGTCGGCGAGATGGTCTGGGTTGAACAGCGCCGGCGACGGCGCCTCGTGACCAGCGGGGAAAGCGAGATCATCTGTCATGAGCAGACCTGCTGCGTGTGGGGTGGAGCGGGCGGCCGCAGGTCCGCTCAGGCATGCGCCATCGCGGGGGCCCAGCGGGCAAGCATCGCCAGGAATTCCTGCCGACTGTAAGGCTTGATGAGCACATCGTCCATGCCGGCGGCCAGACACTGCTCCCTTTCTCCAGGGAAGGCGCTCGCGGTCACCGCGATGATCGGCGTGCGGGATTGGCGCTGCCGTTCCAGCCGCCGAATCTCGCCGGTGGCCATGTAACCATCCATCACCGGCATCTGACAGTCCATCAGCACCAGATCGAACGACCTGGCCGCGAAGAGCTCGCAGGCCTTCTGGCCATTCTCGGCCGTGACGATCTCGCAGCCCTGATCCTTCAGGTGCAGCATCACCAGCGCGCGGTTGATGCTGTTGTCCTCGGCGAAGAGGATGCGCAGGCCTGCAGGTCGACTCTGCCGACATCGCGCGTCGGCAGCGGCGCCAGCGCGCAACCGCAGTCGGTCAGCGGCATGCGCACCGTGAAGGTCGAGCCCTCGCCCAGCGTACCGCGCACTTCGATGCTGCCATTCATCATGCGCACCAGCATGTCGGCGATGGTCAGCCCCAGGCCGGTCCCGGCGTAGACGCGATCATCACCGCTGTCGGCCTGGAAGAAGGCCTCGTAGAGTCGCGGCAGGTGCTCGGGTGCGATGCCGATGCCCGTGTCACTCACAGCGAATTCCAGAGCGGGTGTGTCCCCGGCCCCATGGCAACGCACGTCGATGCGGACGCTCCCGGCATGCGTGAACTTCACCTCATTGCCGACGATATTGTTGAGCAGCTGACGCAGGCGCAGTTCGTCGGTGCAGATGTGCTGCGGACAGCGCGGATCGACAGTCAGCTGCAGCGACAGCCCCTTGCTGCGGGCAAGCGCCTCGAACATCCGGGTGATGCCTTGCATGAAGCCGCGCAGCTCGAAATCGGCGGGATTGAGCGGCAGCTGTTCCGACTCGATGCGGGAGAAGTCGAGTACATCATTGATCAGCGCCAGCAGGGTTTCGCCGGATTCGCGAATGGATTGCACGCACTCGCGCTGCTGAGCGGCTCCCTGCTGCTGCAGCAGATCGGCGAAGCCCAGAATGGCGTGCAGCGGCGTGCGGATCTCGTGGCTGATGGTGGCGACAAAGCGTGACTTGGCCTCGCTGGCGGCGTTGGCCTTCTGCGCCAGGGTTTCCGCCTGCACTCTGGCTTCTTCCAGGCGCCGATTGGCCTCGTGCAGGGCGCGCTCGTGGGCGAAGCGGCGTTCGGCGCTCACCAGCAGGCGTGCCAGCAGCTTGAGCAGGGTCATGTCGACATCGGACCAGTGGCGCTCATGGCGCACCGCGTCGAAGCCGATGAAGCCCAGGCATTGCGTGCCGTCCATCAGGGGCAGCGCGATGATCGACTGTATTCCCTGCGGCTCCAGAATCTCCCGCAGCCCGTGTTCGGGAGGCAGGTCGGAGATGCGGCGAAAGTGCAGCGGCAAGCCCTTCTTGTGCGCGCTCACCCAGAAGTCGATGGCTTCGACGGGCGTGCCCTGCAGATTCTCGATCTCCGGCGCAATGCCCTCGGCACACCACTCGTGGGTATTGCTCGCGGTGCCCGCCGCGAAGTCATAGCGAAAGCGGTACGCACGATCGGCGCCGACATAGGCACCGACTTCCCCCAGGGCCTGCTGCGTGATGGCATCGAACTGCTCGGCCGGCGCCGTGATCAGACGCATGGAGAGTGCGGTCAGCAGGTGCTCCAGTTCCGAACGATAGAGGGATTCCGTGCGCGCCAGCTCCAGTTCCGTCACATCGTGAATCAGCCCCGCCATGACAGGTTCGGGCTGGTCCTGCAGCCACACCAGCTGGCCGGCCAGGCGCTTGCTGCGGCCGTCCGGCAGGCGCAGGCGGAAGCTGAGGTCGCTGGTCGCGTTGCGCCCGGCGCTGGCGAAAGACGCCATGATGAGCGAAAGCTCCTCGCGATCGGCGGGTTCTACCCAGGCCAGCAGGTCGGTCAGGCGGCAGCTTGCTGCTGGCAGCTGAACCAGCTCGCGCAGTCCGGCATCCAGTTCCAGCACACCACTGTCGGGCCGCTGCAGCCAGCAGCCCAGGCCGGCAAAGTGGTTGAGCAAGGACTGCAGGCGCGCGTCATGGCGCTGTGCCGCGCGTGCCTCGGCAGCGCGCAGCAGGGCTCCGAGATGCTGCAGCACGCGCAGCAGCATCGCGCGGGAGGAAGGCGTCATGGTGGCAGGCAGGCCTGTCAGCTGCAGCAGGCCACCCCGGGCAACAGACACTCTGCGGGATTGGCTGTCAGTGCACCGGAGGCTTGCTGCAGATCCGGCAGGTAACGCAAGTCGACGGGCGTGTCGGGAAAACGCGACTGCCAGGTGGCAAGAAATGCCTGCAGCAGCTCGGCACTGCTCAGCGCAGGGTCAAGCGCCAGACACAGGTCCAGCAGGGTGGAATCGTCGACTGTCATGGCTGAAGGTCCGTCCTTGGCACTGTCGTTATAGTGACCAAAGGTCGGGATAGCACTTTGACGATGCCGGGATTGTACAAATTTGTATCAATCGGCGTGAGCGTCGAGCCAGTCCTGCACGGCCAGCTCCGTCTGCGCGCTGGCCTGTCGGGTGACGGCCAGCATGGCCTCAAGGGTGGCCTGAGAGCTGTTCTGCAGACAGGCGCGCTCGAGCGCGTCCAGCTGCTCCCCGAGCGCCAGGGCGCCGACGGTCCGGGCGGAGGATTTCAGTTTGTGCGCCAGCAGACGCAAGTCCTCGGCGTCATAGGGAGTGGAGAAGGTGTCGAGCTGTTGCTGAAGTTCCTGCACCTGCTGCAGGAACAACGTGTAGAAGTCTTGCAGAATCGCCGGCTCGTCGGTTTCAAGCGCCTCGACGAGCAAGCGGGAATCCAGCCATGACAGCGTGTCCTGACTCATGCCACCCCATGCTCGCGTTCGGGCACCGCCAGGATGTAACCACCGCCGCGCACGGTCAGAATGTCGATGCCGGCCTGCAGTTCACCGAGCTTCTTGCGCAAGCGACTGACCAGGATGTCGATGGAGCGATTGAAGGGCGTCATGGCCGCCCCGTAGATGGAGGCATAGGCACGCTCGCGATCCAGCGGGCCGTCTTCCGACGCCAGCAGCTCGAACAGCGCCATCTCCTTTTCGGTCAGCCGGACGAAACTGCCGTCAGGGACGGAAATGACGCGCAGCAGCCAGTTCACCGTGACACACTCGCGCAGGCGTTCCGCCGCCGAGGTGACATTGGCGGCTTCCTGCTGGGTTTCGTACAGGCGCATCGTGGCCTGCATGCGTGCCTCCAGCTCGTCGATGTGATAAGGCTTGACGATGTACTGGTCGGCACCGGCCTGCAGGCAGTTGACGATGGTCGAGGTGCCCTTGTTGGCGGTCAGCATGATCACGGGCGCACGGTACTGACTCTTGATCTTGCGGCAGATGTCGAGCCCCGACAGGCGGTGGGAATCCAGGAAGTAGTCGATGATGTACAGCGCCGCCCGCTCCCCGGTCTCGAGGTATTGCAGGAAGGCCTCGGTGCGGGAGAACGCCACGCAGCGAAAGCGCCGGCGCTCCAGCTGCAGCTTCAACACCTGCAGCATGACCTCGTCATCGTCCAGAATCGCCACCAGGGGGCGGTTCAATGCGCCGCTGGCGAGGCTGCTGCCTGTCACTTTCTCATGGCTTGAGGGGGCCACGCGCTGGCCTCGGTTGCAAGGGGGGATTGATACATATTTGTACAATATGGTGACTCGCTTTCGTGACAGCATTCAAGCTGAAACCTTCTCTGCAGGCATGCATGCGCCTCTCCAGCCTCTCTGACAGTTTGCTCACATGAACTTCGAGATCTTCAGCCTCAGCGCCGACGCGTTCTGCATTGCCACCATGGATGGCAGGTTCAGGCGCGTGAACGAGGCCTTTGCGCAGATCCTCGGGCAAGCGGAGGAGGCACTGCGCGACTCCTCCTTTCTTGCGCTGGTCCACACGCAGGACATCGAAAGCACCCTGCATGTCATGCGCGACCTTCCTGTGCAGGGCGCCATCAAGGACTTCCGCAACCGCTACCTCTGCAAGGGCGGAGAGTACCGCTGGCTTGAATGGTCCGTCGTGTACTCCGCAAGCGAGAACCTCATCTATGCCGCCGCCCGCGACGTCACCGACGTGGTGCGCGCCGAGAAGAGCTTCCGGGAAACCAATGCCCTGCTGCAGACGCTGAACAGGGCGCTGCTCGACTACATCGGCCCGGAATCGAAGAACTCACCCTTCGACGTGATGCTGGCAGAGCTGCTGCGCATCAGCAACAGCGAGTATGGCTTCATCGGCGAAGTCCTGCACGACCCTGATGGCCAGCCCTACCTGAAATCCCATGCCCTGAGCAATATCGCCTGGGACGAACCCACCCGGGCGCTCTACGATCATTCGCGCTTGAACGGCATTGAATTTCGCAATCTGCAGACCTTGTTCGGGCGGGTGATGACCACCGGCAAGCCGGTGTTCGCCAACGCACAAGCAAAGGATCCGCGCGCTGGCGGCCTGCCGAAGGGACATCCCGCCATGCGTGCCTTCCTGGGCGTGCCCATCTACAGCGGCGAACGCCTTGTTGGAATGATTGGTATCGCGAATCGGCCTGGCGGCTACGACGAAAGCACACTGGCCAGTCTGGAACTGTTCGTGGCCACCTGCTCGACCCTGATCCTGGCCTTTCGCGCCGACTCCGCCCGCATCGAGATGGAAAGACGCCTGCGCCGCGAAGAACAGCGCCGGCGCGCCATCGTGGACACGGCGCTGGACAGCAGCATCGTGCTCAGCCCCGAAGGCCGCATCGATTCCGTCAACCCGGCCGCCTGCGAGATGTTCGGCACGTCTGCACAGGGCCTGGAGGGCGCCAGCTTCTTCGATCTGCTGCAGCCCGCTTCACGCACCCCGGTGCAGGCGTATCTGGCCGGCCTGCAGAATCGACCCAGCGAGACCTTTCGTCAGGAACTGCTGGCCCGGGCCGGTGATGGCCGGGAGTTGACGCTGGACGTCGCCCTCAGCGCGAACAGCTTCGACACGCAGACCCTGATCGTCGGCGTGTTGCGCGACATCACGCGTCTGAAGCAGGCAGAGCAGGAACTGTGCGCCGCGATGCTGGCCGCGGAGCGCGCCAGCCAGGCCAAGAGCGATTTCCTGGCGCACATGAGTCACGAACTGCGCACGCCGATCAACGGCGTCATCGGCATGCTGGAGCTGGGCCGGCAGTCGCAACAGGCGCAGGAGCAGGAAGAGTTCCTGCTGACCGCCGCGAACTGCGCCGAACAGATGCTCCTGCTGGTGAACGATCTGCTGGACTTCGCCAAGATAGAAGCCGGGCAACTCCTGCTGGAGGAGTCCAGGCTGATGCTGCGCCAGCTGCTCGACAATCTGACCCGGGAACCTGTCCTGCGCGCGGCGCAGAAGGGCCTGACACTCGATGTGGCGATCGCCGCCGACGTTCCGGACGAGTTGACCGGCGATGCCATGCGGCTGGGCCAGGTGCTGCTGAACCTGCTCTCCAATGCCATCAAGTTCACCGAGCGCGGCGGCATCGTGCTGCGGGTCAGCGCCCTCTCCCGCCATGAGGATGCCGCAAGGATTCTGTTTGAAGTGGAAGATACCGGCATCGGCATCGACGCGGACAAGCAGCAGCACATCTTCGCCGCTTTCGTGCAGGCGGACACCTCCATCACGCGCCGCTTCGGCGGGACCGGACTCGGGCTCAGCATTTCCTCCCAGCTGGTGCAGCTGATGGGAGGTTCGCTCGGGGTGCAGAGCGAGCCCGGCAAGGGGAGTCGCTTCGCGTTCACGCTGACGCTTGGCTGCCCGCCTGCGACTGCCGGCGGGCCGCGTCCCGCTGCAGAAACCCCTGGCAGTGCACTGACCGCCCAAGCCAGCACGCCCAGGCGGGTGTTGCTGGCAGAGGACAATGTGGTGAACCAGAAGCTGATCAGCACGGTGCTGCAGCGGCGCGGCCATCAGGTGGACGTCGCGGACGATGGCAAGCGCGCCGTGGCCATGGCGGCAGCGCAGGACTTCGACGTGATCCTCATGGACCTGCAGATGCCCGAGCTCGACGGCATCCAGGCCAAGCGCATCATCCGCTGGCTCAATGAGCATGCGAACCGACGACCGCGCATCATCGCGCTGACCGCACACGCCCTGCAAAGCGATGCGATTCGCTGCCGCGAGGCCGGGATGGACGGCTATATCGCCAAACCGGTGAAGATGCAGGAACTGCTCGCCATCGTGGAAGGCGGTGCCGCGACTGAACGAGACGCCACTCCCCATGACTGAACCGCACAGCCCGCGCAAACTGCTGGTGGTGGACGACGACCCCTTCGTGCATCGCCAGGTCCGCCACATCGTGGGTCGGGAATTCGCCGTGACCAGCATTCTGAGCACGAACAAGGTCACGAATGCCATGCTCGAATCCCTCGACACACTGGTGCTGGATCTCAACCTGCCCGACGGCGACGCCATCGGCTTCATGCAGGATATGGGCGCGCGCGCCCAGAACATGCACCTGATCCTGATCAGCGGCCTGGAAACCAAGACCCTGAGACTGACCGCCTCGGTGGCCCGGCAACTGGACTTCCGCTCGGTGGAGATTGCCGGCAAACCGCTGTCCGGCGCACGCCTGAGCCCCTGCTGCAGGCGCCCCTCAGCAGCAGGCAGAGCACTGGCAGGAGCGCCCACGCGCCGATGCCCAACAGCGGCCTGTCGCTGGAACAGGAACTGCACCGGGCATTGGCGCGCAACGAATTCCTGTCCCATTTCCAGCCGCAGTACGATCTGAGCAGCGGGCTGTGCACGGGAGCGGAGGCGCTGTGTCGCTGGGCACATCCCCGACTCGGCCTGCTCGGGCCGGGCTCCATCATCGAGGCACTCGAAGGCGGACCGCTGGGAATGGCGTTCTCGCTCTACATGCTCGACGACGCCATCGAGCGCTTCAAGGCAGCCACTGCCGGCACCGGCTTCTGCGGCAATCTGAGTGTGAACGTGCCGGTGTCGGCGCTGGAAAGCCCGCGGCTGGCGAATCTGGTGCAGGAAATCCTGCTGCGGCACGATTTCCCGGCGCCACGCCTGACGGTGGAGATCACCGAGCGCGGCATCAGCCGCGATGCGGCCAGCAGCAGCGCCACCATCGCCAGCCTGCGCATCAGGAGCGTGCGCATCTCACTGGACGATTTCGGCACCGGTTATTCCAGTTTCAAGAAGCTGAAGGATCTGGCTGTCGACGAGATCAAGATCGACAAGCACTTCGTCGCCGATGTCATCGAGTCACGAACCTCGCAGACGCTGGTGTAGGCGGCCATCAGCATCGCGGACGAAATGGGGCTGCAAGTGGTGGCGGAAGGCATCGAGACCAGGGAGATTGCCAGTTGGCTGGCCGCTCAGGGCCATCTTCACGGGCAGGGCTATCTCTATGCGCGACCGCTCGATCCGTCCGATTTCCGCGACCTGCTCCTGCAGCTTCCGCAGGACGCGGCGCGCAGCCTGACGTTCACGGGCCCTCGGACGCAGACGCTGCCGGCGTAGCGCTCGCCTCATCGTCTGCCTGTGCCTGCGCACCGAACACGCTGACACGGGTGAATCCGGCCGCCTGCATGTGCGCGGCATGCAGACGACTCATGACCCCCTTCGCGCAATACAGCACATAGTGCTCGGCAGGCGAAAGCGTGGCGAGGCGTGTCGGCAACTCATAGAAGGGGATTCGCAGCAAAGGCAATCCCCGCAAGGGCTCCGGCAGGGCTTGCGTGTCCCTTTCCTGAGGGTGACGGATATCGATCAGCGTCGCCTGGATTGCAGCACACTCACTGCGCACCTGCGGCGCGGGTGCCCCGAAGCTCTCCATCACCCTGTCGATCATCTGGATCTGCGCATCCTGGACCGCTGCGTCCAGAATGCTGAAATCGAACAGCGCCTCCTGCTCGGCGATGCGCTGGGGACAGGCACGCGTGGTCGGCTTCTGCGACACGGCGCCGCAGAACTCCGGGACGTGCCGGGAGAACTCCTCGGTGCCGATGCGCCGCGCGATATCGATGATGTCCTGCTTGTCGGTCACGATCAGCGGCCGCAGCAGCACCTTGTCCGTCACCTGATCGATCACTGCCAGATTGGCCAGGGTCTGACTCGCCACCTGGGCCACGCATTCACCGGTCACCAGCGCCGGAATGCGCAATTGATCCGCCACGCGGGTGGCGGCGCGCAGCATCATGCGCTTGAGGATCACGCCACGAAGTCCGGGCTCCAGCCTGGCGGCCAGTTCATCGACCACGGCTTCGAAGGGCACGGTCACGAACTTCACGCGGTGCGAGGCGCCGTAGCGCATCCACAGATACAGCGCGACATCCTTCACGGCCAGTTCGTGGTCCCGGCCGCCCAGACGGAAGCAGCAGAAGTGGGTCACCAACCCTCGACGCATGGTCAGGAAACTGGCCACCGACGAGTCGAAGCCGCCGGAGATCAGTGACAGCACGTCATCCTGAGTGCCGAGCGGGTAACCGCCCAGACCCTTGAAACTGCGCTCCACTACGAACAGTTCGTCGTGGTGGATCTCGACCTTCACGACGATCTCGGGCGCGTCGAGATCGACCCGCGCCGTGGGGCAATGCTGCAGCAGATGACGTCCGACGTGACGCTCCACATCCAGGGAGTTCCAGGGGTGGCTGCCCGTGCGCTTGCAGCGTACGGCAAAACGGCGGCCGGGCAGCAGCGTCGCATAGTGGGTCAGTGTGTGTTCGGCGACGCCATCCAGATCGGGCAGCGGCAGCTTGCGAACCAGCAGGAACAGCGCAATGCCCGGGGTGCGTTCGAGCAGCTGGATCACTTGCTCCTGTACCGAGGCCTCGCTGTCCGGCACGGCCACCTCCAGGCTGTCCCAATCCCCGCGTACCGCGATCTCGGGATGGATGCGCGCCGATTGCATGCGGAGGCTGCGGCGCAAGACCCGGATATTGCGATGACGGACATCCCGACTCTTGATGATGATCTCGGGGCTGAAACGAACGACAAACAGCATGATGCAGGCTCGACGCAGGAAGGCAGAAAGGTGGAATGCTCTATTATGGTGCGTATGCCTTGTTGACGCCCATTTATGGTGCACAGGGAGTGAAAGCGAATCAGTCAACCGGGCTGGAAGCGGCGGAATTACTCGCCTGCAGGGCTGCCGTTGACTGGCATATATTTTGCTCCACCCCTGCACACAAGGCCAGCTTGCGCGCTATTATAGGTTTGCAACGCTTACTTGTTGAGCAGGCTGCAGAGTGCCTGTTCGCGATAGCGCTCAAACAAGACAAAGAGAGCAAGCAAGGCTTCACAGGAGCCACGGTTCTGCCGCGGCGACAGCCATTAAACCAAGACGCCAGCCGTCCATTTCTCGATCTCACGGAGGATCAAGAATGTCTGAAAAGACTCTGAAACTGATTAAAGAAAACGACGTAAAGTGGGTTGACCTCCGTTTTACCGACACCAAGGGCAAAGAGCAGCACGTGACCTTCCCGGCCGCCGTCGTGGACGAGACCTTCATGGAAGGCGTGATGTTCGACGGTTCCTCCGTTGCAGGCTGGAAAGGCATCAACGAGTCCGACATGATCCTGCGTCCGGACGACAGCACCGCAGTCATGGACCCGTTCTCCGACGATCCGCAGCTGAACATCACCTGCGACATCATCGAGCCGAAGACCATGCAGGGTTACAACCGCGACCCGCGCTCCGTGGCCCGTCGCGCCGAGGAATACCTGAAATCCACCGGCATCGGCGACAAGGCCTTCTTCGGCCCCGAGCCCGAGTTCTTCGTGTTTGATGAAGTGAAGTGGAAGACAGAAATGAACCGCTCCTTCTTCGAGATCGGTTCCGACGAAGCGGCGTGGTCCTCCGACAAGGCCATCGAAGGCGGCAACAAGGGTCACCGTCCGAAGGTCAAGGGTGGCTACTTCCCCGTTCCCCCCATCGACTCCTTCCAGGACCTGCGTTGCGCCATGTGCGACACCATGACCGAGATGGGCCTGACCATCGAGCTGCACCACCACGAAGTGGGCAATGCCGGTCAGCTGGAAATCGGTGCCAAGTTCAACACGCTGGTGAAGAAGGCCGACCAGCCCGCCACCGACCCGATGGTGACGCTGGACTTTAACGGGCATAGCTTCCAGGTCCCCCGCGACC
>JALREE010000211.1 GCA_023256835.1 Pseudomonadales bacterium
GAGCGAGCCTGAGTTCTTCAGCGACCCGTTCTTCCTGCGCGAGGCCGACCCGGCCGTGCTCGCCACCCTGCGCGAACCCGAGCGGCAGCAACGCATGCGCGACAACCCGTCCGCCCAGCACTACAAGAACAACGCCCTGCCCATGGCCATGCGCAATCTGAAGGCGCTGCAGGATGCCGGCGTGAAAGTGGCCATGGGCACCGACTCCGGGCCGCCCGCGCGCTTTCAGGGGTACTTCGAGCATCTGGAGATGAGCATGATGGTGGAGGCGGGGCTGACGCCGATGCAGGTGCTGCAGTCGGCCACCCAGGTGGCGGCCGAGTGTCTCGGGCTGAATTATCTGGGCACGCTGGAGCCGGGCAAGTGGGCCGATGTGCTGGTGCTCGACCGCGACCCGCTGGAGAACATCGACAACACGCGCTCCTTGAGCGCGGTGTGGATCGCCGGCAACCCCGTGCCGCCGGCGCCCTGAGCGCGCTCAGCGGCCTTCGTTCTCGAACAGCACCAGGTTGCCGGTGCTGCTGCCGATGGCCACCACGTCCAGGTGGCCATCTCCCGTGAAGTCCTCCAGCAGCAGGCCGGACACGGCCACGCGGCTGGCGTTGAGCGAGCTCATGGCCCATTGCCCCGTCTCGGGCAGGTGCCGCAGGGCATAGAGGCCGAAGGGCGCGGTGCGATAGCCCACCAGGATCTCGGCGTTGCCATCGTTGTTGAAATCAGCCATGCGCAGGGCGTGTGCGCCCTGGAACTGCGTGTCGATCACCTCGCGTGACCACAGCTCGCCATCCACCCCCGCCTGTCGGTACATCACCACCTCGTTGCCATGCCAGGGCTCGACCGCGGCCAGCACGCGTTCACCGTAGAGCGTGCCCATGGCCACCTCGCTGCTGCCCGTGGCCGGGCGCACGCCGGGCTTGCCCTCGCCCAGGCGGATGCGACTCACGAACAGGCCGTCGAAGCCAAGCTGGAACAGCTCGATGCCGGTGAAGCTCGCCGTGAGCAGATCCTCCCGGCCGTCGTCATTCCAGTCCACCACTTCCAGGCCGTGGGCCATTTCCAGCGTGCTGTCGATGATCACCCAGGGCCAGTGGCCGCGTGGCTCGCTCGGCACGGCATAGGCGCGCATCTGGGCGCCACCTGCATACTCCGGCGCCGTGGCACCCACACCGATGATGGGCAGCACGATCAGTTCCTCACGGCCATCGCCCTGCACATCGGCCCAGCGCACGCGATGGGCGGTGGGAACGCGGTCGATGTGATGGGCCTGCCATTGCTGCTGCTCACGCGGATTGCCGGGGTTCTCGAACCACTGCACCAGGCCGCCGCCGGTGGAATCACTCAGGCTGAACTCGCTGGCCAGCACCAGATCGATGTCGCCGTCGCCGTCAATATCCTGGGGCGCGGTGGCGATATTGCCCCGCGCGCTGCTGCTGATGGTGTATTTCTCCCAGCCGGGATTGCGGTACCAGACGAACTGCGCGGGGTTGGTGGCCAGCGCCACGATGTCACGCAGGCCGTCGCCGTCGATGTCGGCCGCCTCCACCGCGTAACCGCCCGGGATGGCATCGTCCAGCAGCAGGCGATCGAAACGCGCCGCCCCGCCGGTGGCCTGACAGGCCGCCAGCACGCCGCTCAGCAAGAGCAGCAAGAGAGGACGCATGGAAGGGTGAGCGGGCATGTGAAATCTCGTCGGATGGCTTCCGGGGCCGTTTTTTTACTCTGTACGCTTGTGCAACGTCAACACGAGCGATGCGGTGGTCATGGCCAGAATCAGCACCAGGGAACCGCGCGGCAGACGCGGAGCGGGCGCCTCCACCCGCAGCGCGGCCTGCATGCCCAGCGCCGCATGTCCGGCATGGCTGCACTGCACCGGGAACTGCGCAGCCGCGCCTGGGACGATGAAACTGCCTGTCACCTGCTGCCCGCCATTGGCCTCCAGCAGGAACTCGCCGCCCGGGTGCAGCGCCTCGGGCAGGCCCAGCAACTGCCACTGGTGGCGGCTGGCGTCATCGTTGACCAAGGTGACCGTGACCCGGGCGCAGGGCGGCACGGCGTACTGCGTGACATCAAAACCGAAGCCATGGCCGACGGTGGCATGAGCGGTGCCGGCGTGCACGTTGAAGGCGACATCCGTGCTCACGGCGGTGCAATCGAGCGGCAGCCGCTCTGCGTTGGCATGCCGGACCAGACCGGCATCATCGAACCAAGTTCCCGCACCGGCGACCGGCAGCGCCTCGTGCACCTGACGCTGCAGGGGCTCTGGCGTGCCCAGCGGCACCACGTCCACCCCGGGCGCCGGCTGCACCAGAGGCTGCACGCCCGACGGCTGGGCCTGCAGGCTGCCCGTCACCAGGGCAAGGAACAGCCCCAGCTGCGCGCCAAGGGCCTGTGGCATGCGTCTCATGCGGACACTCCCGCCTTGCTGCGCCACCTGGCCGGCCAGGGCAGGCCTGCCAACCCGGCCAGCGCCAGACCGAGGGCCAGACCGAAGGCACTCAACTGCAGGAACGCCTCTGTGCTCATCCGGTCCTCGACACGGATGTCCACTGCCGGGGCGGGGCGGGTCGCCAGCGTCCAGTCGGGAGCCACCAGCGGCACGGCCGAGGCCGGCTCGTTCGGGGCGACCCGGATCAGGCCCTGCAGGCCACGCCCGGCCAGGGCGGCATCCGCAGCCTGATAGCGCGCTTCACCCGGCTCGGGCAGTTCCAGGCGATAGGTCTGGGCGCCGCCGGGCGGCACCTCGTGGCGCTCACTCAGCACCCCAGTGGCAGTCACCGGCGTCGCCAGCACGCCTTCCCCCTGCAGGGCAAGCGGCACAGCCAGCGGATTCTCCAGCGTGATGAGCAGGCGGTCGCCCTGCTCCAGCTGCAGCGTGGGCGAGTGCAAAGGGGTGGCAGCAACGGGTGGCCGCCACTGCCAGTGGCCCCAGCTGCGGGGCACGAAGGCGAGCGGACTGTCGGCGGCGTCACCAAGCAGACCGACTTCGAGGCGCAGGTGCCATTCGTCGGCGTCCCCGTCGTCATCGAGATCCGCGCCGGTGAGGAGCGCGTTCGGCGCCAGTCCGGTCTGCAGCAGGGTGTCGGTGGCCACGCGATTGGTGCCGCGCAGCAGCGCCATGCTCAGCAGTTCCGGGCTGGCAGTGAGCGTGGCAGCGGCAACGGGGGGCACGGTGGGCGCGGGACAGGCGGGATTGAGCGTGCAGGCCAGCCGTGGCGGCCACAGCGCCGCACAGAGGGCGACGCCGCAAACGAGATGGATCACTGCACGCATGCCGGCCTCTGCTCTTGTTCTGACGCGGTCGAGCAACGGTAACACAGCTTTGCGTGCAAAGGCTCAATGCCGGATCAAGTGATCGAAGGCACTCAGCGAGGCGCGCGCGCCGTCGCCCATGGCGATGACGATCTGCTTGTAGGGCACGGTCGTGACATCGCCCGCGGCGAACACGCCCGGCACACTGGTGCGGCCCTTGCCGTCGGTGATGACCTCGCCCTGGGGCGAGAGCTCCAGCGTGCCCTTGAGCCAGTCGCTGTTGGGCAGCAGGCCGATCTGCACGAAGACGCCATCCAGCGCCACCACGCAGGGGTTGCCCGTCACGCGATCCTTGTAGGCGATGCCCGTCACCTTGCTGCCGTCGCCCAGCACCTCGGTGGTCTGCGCGCTGGTGATCACGGTGACATTGGGCAGGCTGTTGAGCTTGCGCTGCAGCACGG
>JALREE010000225.1 GCA_023256835.1 Pseudomonadales bacterium
CTCGATGATCACGCTGACGTTCGGGTCGTCCTTGCGCAGACGGAAGATGGACGAGCCGCCCATGCCGTCCAGCGGCTTGAAGATCACGTCGCCGTGGGTCTGGTGAAAGCCCTTGAGCACGCCCGGATTGTTGCTGACCACCAGCGGCGGGCAGCAGTGCGGGAACTGGGTGGCGAAGAGCTTTTCGTTGCAGTCGCGCAGGCTCTGCGGGCGGTTCACCACGAGGGTGCCGTCTTTCTCTGCCTGCTCCAGCAGATAGGTGGAGTAGATGTATTCGTTGTCGAAGGGCGGGTCCTTGCGCATCAGGATCACGTCCAGTTCGGCGAGGGGTTCGTCGCTCGCCTCACCGAAGCGGTACCACTGATTGTCGTCCCAGGCCACGCTCAGCTCGCGCATCAGGCCGAAGGCCTTGCCGTCGCGCAGGTAGAGATCGGACTGTTCCATGTAGGACAGCGACCAGCCGCGTTCCTGGGCGGCCACCAGCATGGCCAGACTGGTGTCTTTCTTGTAATTGATGTGCTGGATCGGATCCATCACGATGCCGAGGCGGATGCTCATGGGGGTCGTGGATTCCTGTGAGAGGCGGCGTGCCGCCGTGCTGATGTCTGCGGCGATCATACCCGAAGACGCCGGTCGGAGCGACGCGCGGGCGGCGCGGCGCAGTCGCCGAAAGCGCCCGCCTGTGCTAGTTCTTGAAGCAGAGCATGGACGCTCGGTACAGCCTCAGGAGCCCGGCATGGAAGCCCGCACCCGCCCCACCCCCGACCCCGTTCCCACGGACCTCCCCCCCTTGCCCCCTCCCGTGCCTGCCGCGCTGGCCGGGCAGGGCAGCGGCCGCCTGCGCGTGCTGCTGGTGGATGACAGTCGCACCATGCGCGAGTCCGCCCGCAGTCTGCTGGAGGACAGCGGCTGCCAGCTGATCCTGGCCAGCACCGGCTTCGAGGCCCTGTGTCAGGTGGCGCTGCAGCGGCCGCATCTGGTGTTCATGGATATCGCCATGCCCGAACTGGACGGCTTCGCCGCCTGCGCCCTGATCCGCGCCTCGGCCCGTCATGGCAGCACGCCAGTGGTACTCGTGTCGGCCAATGACGGGCGGCTGGAACGGGCGCGGGCCGAGCTGGCAGGGGCCCAGCGCTATATCCTCAAGCCCTTTCGCAAGGCGGATCTTCTGGCCGCGATGCGCGAGCTGGTGCCGCCGCCGCAGGGGCCGGATGCCGACTCGCCGCTGGCGCAGGATCAAGGCGACGAAGACCACGCAGGAGGCGACGACGATGGCACGCGTGCTGCTGGTTGAAGCCTCGCCGCTGCAGCGCTGGCTGCTGTGCCGGCAGCTGCGCGCGCTGGGGCACGAACCGCTGCCCTGTGACAGCACGGCCGAGGCGCTGGCGCGACTGGCAGAGAGCCGCGTGCCGCTGCCGCTAGCCCTGGTGGCCATGAGCCTGCCGCAGGACAACGGCTTTGCCTGTGGCAGCGCGCTGCGCGAGGCGGGCGTGCGTGCCGTGCTTCTGCTGGCCGATGTCCCGCGCGCCACCGATGCCTGGTGGGCCCGCAGTCTGGGCCTGGGCGTGGCCGACGGGGATGCGACGGTGCTGCTGCGGCCGCTGCCGCTCCTGACGCTGCAGCGCGCGCTGCGCAGTGCGCTGGCCGATGCGGCGGAGGTGGACGATGCGCAGTCTGCATGAGCAGGGCATTGCCGCCCTGGGTCTGGCCCTGCAGGCCCGCAGTGATGCCCTGCTGCGCAGCCTGCAGAACGTGTTCGAGGAGCGCTCCCTGCACGCGGCGCTGCAGGCCCGCCGGCAACTGGCCGAGCTGCGCGCCATCGCCCGCTTCTGCGGCAATGCCACGCTGCAGCAACAGTGTGTGGGGCTGCAGCGCGCCCTGCTGGCGCTGGGCCCACAGCTGAGCGGGGGCGTGGCGGAAGCCGAAGCGCGGCCGCTGCTGGTGCAGGCCCTGCGGATTCGCTGGCAGGCGCTGGCGCTGACTGCGCGGGGAGTCGACACACGGGAAAGTCGAGCGGCACGCCTGGCGCCGGAGCTGGGCGTGGTGCTGCAGCAGCAGGTGCAGCGTCTGCTGATCCGGCAGTCGGGCATGAGGCTCGAGGCAGCGAACGGGAGCGCGGCCGGGCAGGCCGGGCCGCGGCATGGGCCGGACACACTGCCCGACCTGACTGGTCTGCAGGCAGCCGCGCGACTGGCCGGCGTGTTGCCGGAGCCCGTGGTGCTGACGCGGGATCCGTTGCAGGCCCTGCTGCTCTGGGAATCCCATCTGTCGGGACCCGACCAGCAGCCCCGGGCGCGGCTGTTGCGGACGCTGGCTGCGCAGCTGCAGCGGCTGGGCGAGGAAACGGCGGCCACGCCGACCCTGCGGCAGACGCTGGAGATGCGCGACGGACCCTGGCGCGAGCGTCTGTTGCTGTGTCTGCAGCAGGCAGGCGTGCTGCTGCGCGCCTTCGTCCCTGTGCCCGCTGCGCTCTGGAGCTGTCTGCAGCAGACGCTGCGGGTGAGCCGTCTGCTGCAGGCCTGGCAGGGGGTTCCCGCACTGGCGGCCACGGCCCTGCCGGCGGCGCTGGCCCCGTTGCAGCTGCGACTGCTCCTGCGTCTGCAGGACGATCTGGCGCGACTGGCCGGCGGCAGCGCGCCTGCCTGCGTCGGGCTGCCCCCCGCGGCGCTGGCGGTGGCCGTGCAGCGCTGCCTGCGTCGGCAACGTCCGCTGGCGGCCAGGCACGTTCTGGAGCAGACACTTGGCGTGGCTGCCGTGTCGAGGCCAGCCCTGGCCGAACGCTGGCGGCGACTGCTGCGGCGCGAACATGGCGAGTCCCTGCAGCTGCTGGAGGCCTGGCAGGCAGCGGCTGCCACACAGAGCCCCGCCCCGCTGCTCGACGACGGGGTGACACTGTCCGTGCAGCGTCTGGCCCAGCAGAGCCTGCTGGCGGGCGAACTCGTGCTGCACGAACTGCTCGATGTCCTCGGGCACTGCCTCACCCTGAGCCGCGAACTCCAGCACGATGCAAGGGACTGTCTGAGCGCCCTGCGCCGGGTGTTGCCCTTTGTGCGGCACCCGACACGCCGCTGGCAGCGGGACCGCGTGCTGCGTGCGCTGCTGCGCTGGGAGGCCAGCCTGCGGCTGCAGGCCGGCACCGGGTCTGCGCAACTGGCGCTGAGCCTGGCGCGGGGGCTGGAAGCCTTGCCGGCGCTGGAGCTGAGTCAGCTGCTGGCCCTGCCCACGGCCGCAGCCTTCGCTCCGGCCAACCGCCAGCTGCTCATTGAACTGCGCTTGCTCGCCAGCGGGGCCCGCAACCTGCAGGTGCAGCGCATCTCCGCGCTGAGCGAGGCCCTGGCGCATGTGCACGAGGCACTGGCCCAGTCCGCTCTGGCGCCGGCCGCCTTCCTGCAGGCCACCGCCGGCCGCGCCCTGCTGGAAGAGGCCCATGCTGCCTTGCGCCGGGGGCTGAATCAGGCCGCCGCGCGCCAGGAGACCGCGTCCTGCCGGCCCTTGCTTGGGGCGCTGTATGACTGGCTGGCCTGTCATGGCGAACAGGCGGCCGGGCGGCCGGGCTTCGTGCAGGAGGCCCGCGCGCTGCTGCGGCAGATCCTCGAGCCGGCGGCGGAGCCGCAGCGTCTGCATGCCCTGCACACCCTGAAGGGCAATGCGGCGCTGTATCGTTGCGACGCGCTGGCCGACCTGTGTCATCGCAGCGAGCGGGCCCTGCTGCAGGCGGGGGCCGGAACCTCGGCACCGGGGGTGCGCGAGCCGGCTGCCATCGGACCGCTGCTGGCACAGTTGCAGGCGGCCGTGGCGGCCCTGGCAGTCCAGGCCCCGGCCGACACCTCGGCCGTTGGAGCCGGCTTGCCGGCGACCGGCCCGGCAGACTCGATCGCTGCCGCCCGCGCCTCCGGAGCCGCGTCCGCTGCGGCCGCCCCCGCGCTCACCCCATCCGCCAGCACCCCCCACGGCTGGCTCGCCCGCCGCCTGCATACGGGTCTGCAGAGTCTGGCTGAACTGCTGCCCGGGCTCACCCTCGCCGCCACGCCGGCCCAGCGGCAGCTGCTGCAGGAATTGCTGCGCGAGCAGCTTGCGCAGTCGCGTCAGCTGGACGAAGACCTGCATGCCGCGGTCTGGGTGCATCCCGCCCGTCTGGCGCCAAGGTTGCGCCGGGTGCTGGAGGACACTGCCCACCGGCAGGGCAAGGTAGTGCGGCTGGAAATCCGTGCGGCCGGGCGGCGCGTACCCCGCTCGGTGCTGGAGAGTCTGGTGCCGGCACTGGAACATCTGCTGCGCAATGCCGTGGTCCACGGCATCGAGTCGCCGGCCCGACGCCGTGCCTGCGGCAAGCACGAATGCGGCCGCGTGCGGGTGCTCGTCACCTCGGCACCCGGCCTGCTGCAGGTCGGGGTGGAGGATGACGGCTGCGGTCTGACCGCGGGTCATGACAGGGCGGGAATCCTCGCCGGTCCGGAGTCGCGGCCGGCAACGGCGGCAGGAAAGGCCGCCACAGTCGCCAGTCTCGATGCCGGTCACGGCCTCGGTCTGGCCGCCGTGCAGGCCACGATGGCGGCCCTGCGGGGGCGTGTCCGGGTGGTGGCCACGCCCGGTCAGGGTTGCTGTCACTGGCTGGAAATGCCCGAAAACTCTGGGCTTGGGGATCATCACGCGATGCCGGTATAATGCCGGCCACTTGAAAATGCCGGGGTATCAATGCAGTGAAAAGTCTGGGGTTCGCCTGGGGGATTGGAGGCATACTCCTGCTTCTCACCTTTGCCGTGGTGCGTCTGTCGCCCATGGCGCTGGAGCTGGTCACGCTGGAGCTGCAGCCCCTGCACCTGGGGGCGCTGGCCTTCAGCGTGCTCTACATGAGCTGGGCCGAAGGCTACAAGGGCTTTCACCTGGGCTTCGCGCCGCGCGTGGTGGCCCGGGCCAGTTATCTGCGGGCGCACCCGCGCCCCCTGCATGTGCTGCTGGCACCGGTGTTCTGCATGGGCTACATCCACGCCACGCGGCGCCGCAAGCTGCTGTCGTTCGGGCTGACGAGCATGATCATCTGCTTCGTCCTCATCGTGCGCATGCTGCCGCAGCCCTGGCGCGGCATCGTGGATGCCGGCGTGGTCGCGGGTCTGGCGCTGGGCATCGGCTCGATCCTGTACTTTCTGGGGCTCAAGCTGCGCTACCCCGAGCGGCCCGATGTGGGCACCGATATTCCCGAGTCCGGCAACGCCGCCCTGGCTCCCTGACCGTTCCAAGCGTCGTCTGCCCCGGCAGGCCGCGCCAATCTCTGTGGTGAACCGACCATGCCCAGGCACGGCAACAAGCTCAGCATCTGCGCCATCGTCGTCAGCTTCAATCCTGACACGGCCGTGTTCACCTCGCTGTTGCAGCAGATCGGCACCCAGTGCGAATTCCTGCTGATCGACAATGCCTCCGCCAACATCGACAACTTCCGCGAGGTGGCCGAAGCCACGCCGCGCTGTCTGGGCGTGCGTGTGCTGGAGCGCAACATCGGCCTGGCCGGCGCGCTGAATCTGGGGCTGGAGGAAGCGGCGCAGCGCGGCTACGGCTTCGTCGTGCTGTTCGATCAGGACAGTCAGGTGCCCGTGTCCTTCTTCGCCAATCTCTACGCGTCCTATGTCGAGGCCAGCCGGCTCAGCCCGCTGCCGGTGGCGGCGGTAGGTCCGCGCATCACCCATCCGGGCTCGGGTGCCGGCATGCCCTTCAAGCTGTTCACGCGCTGGATCGGACGTACCGACCGGCCGCTGCCGGGCAGCAACCGCTTGTACCAGGCCGAGTTCCTGATCTCCTCCGGCTGTCTGATTCCGCTGGCGGCCATCAAGGCCATCGGGCCGATGCGCGACGCCTATTTCATCGACAATGTGGACCTGGAATGGTGTTTCCGCGCGCGCGCCAGGGGCTATGTGGTGGTGGGCACCGACAACGCCATCTTGTTCCATCGCATCGGCGAGGTGAGCGACGAGCCGCTGGTGCGTGCCGGTCTGATGGTGCAGCACAGCCCGTTGCGCAGTTACTACTCCACGCGCAATCGCTTCGCGCTCTACCGCGAGCCCTATGCGCCCTGGGGCTGGCGTCTGCGCGACTTTCCGCGCTTCCTGCTCAAGGCGTCCTGGCTGCTGCTGTTCTCGCCCCAGCGCGGGGAGTACTGGGCGAACATCCGCAAGGGCATCGCCGACGCCGGGAGCGTGCGCTGATGGCCGAGCCGCGCATCGCCATCCTGCTGCCCACCTGGAATGGCGAGCGCTTCCTGCGCGCGCAGGTCGATTCGCTGCTGGCCCAGGACTACCCCGATTTCATCATCGTCTGCCGTGACGACGGCTCCCGCGACGCCAGCCCCGCCATCATCGCCGAGTACGCCGCGCGCCTGCCGCAGCGCTTCCATGTCGTGCCCGCCGATGGCCGCAATCTGGGCGCCAGCGGCAGCTTCGGCTTGCTGCTGGGCTATGTGCTGGCCCACAAGGCCGAGCTGGGGCTGACGCATGCCTGGGTGATGCCCAGCGATCAGGACGATGTCTGGCACCCGCAAAAGCTGCGCCTCAGCATGGCGCGGATGCAGGCGCTGGAAGCCGAGCATCCGGGCCTGCCGCTGCTGGTGCATGGGGATCTGGAAGTGGTCGACGAAGCGCTTGTGTCGATCGCGCCGTCCTTCGTGCGCTATCAGGGGCTGGAGCCGCTGCGCAACAGCCTCGCCCGCCTGCTGGTGAGCAACACCGTCACCGGCTGCACCGCGCTGTGCAACGAGGCCCTGCTGCGCCGCGCCCTGCCCATTCCTGCCTCGGCCGTGATGCACGACTGGTGGCTGGCCCTGGTGGCGGGGGCTTTCGGCCGGCTGAGTTTCATCGACGAGCCCCTGCTGCTGTATCGCCAGCACGGCGCCAACACCATCGGGGCCAAGGAGTATCAGCCGCCCAGGATGTTCAGGAATTTCTGGCAACGGCTGTGGGATGACCGGCATCGCGACGTGCTGAACGGGCTGGCCTTGCAGGCCCGGGCGTTCAGGGCGACCTACGCCGCTGAGCTGAACGGCGGCCAGCGCCGGGATCTGGCCCTGGCGGCCGCGCTGGGCAGCCGCTTCCTGCTGCTGCGCAAGCTGGCCCTGCGCAGTTTCCTGGCGCGTTGAGCGCAAGCCGCTCGTGCCGCAGCCACTGACGGGGCCCTTCACGCCGTCGGCAGACTCGCCCGAATGGCGCGGATGGCGGCCAGCCGTTTGCGCATCAGCGTGCCCACCGGCAGCGGCGCGAACTCGGCCTCAACGGTGGCGCGTGCGTTCTCTCCAAGCTGTCGGCTCAGGGCCGGGTCGGCCACCAGCTGCTGCATGGCCCGGGTGGCGTGGGCTTCGTCGGGCTCCGCCCAGATCTGGCCCTTCTTGTAGGGGCCGTAGTCCTCCGGAATCCTCACCAGCGTGTAATCGATGCCGATGCTGTTGCCGGGACGCATGTAATCCACATTGCCCGACCAGTGCGTGGCCATCACGGCCTTGCCCAGCGCCATGGCCTCGGCCGGGCCGAAGCCGAAACCTTCCGAGCGGTGCAGCGAGACATAGCAGTCGCAGCAGGCAATCAGGGCGTTCACCTCGCCACGGCTGTACACCTTGTCCAGCAGCAACACATTGCGGTGCGCGCCGATCGCCTCGCGCAGCTTGCGCATGGCGTCGGGCGTGGGGTTGTTCACCTTCAGCACCAGGCGTGCCGCCATGTCGTCCGGGGCGAAAGCGTTCTGGAACGCACGCAGGGCGCCGTAGGGGTTCTTGCGTTCGGGGCGGCTGAAGGTGTCGAACATCGCCAGGAACAGGAAGCCGTCCGCGGGCAGGCCGAAGCTGGCACGGCTCAGGGACGGGTCGGCCTGCACGTCCACCGCATGGGGTACGCGCACCACCGGCACTGGGGACTTCATCGCCACGGCTTCCTGCACGAAGTGCGACGGCACCCAGATCTCGTCGAAGTGCACGAAGGCCTTCTCCCAGTCGGCCGGCAGCTCGGGCAACTCCCACGCCCAGTAACCGATTCTGTAATGCCCGTCAAAATACGCCGGCGGCAGTTCGCTGATGGCCTGCAGCGCATGATCGGGGTTGATGTGCAGCAGCGTGATGTCATAGGGCGCTGCCTGCATTTCCTTGTGTTCCCAGCTCAGGTCCGTCATGCGCGAGGGGTTGTGCGCCTCGTAGCAGATAATGCCGAAGGGTTCGTTGGCGGCGTTCAGGGCCTTGGCATCGCTGCGCGCGCCTTCGCCGATGCCCATCTCGGCGCGGGTATAGCCGATCAGGTTCACCCCGGGCAGCAGGGCGGTCGAGGTCGCTGAGGCGGCGCCATCCTGGGTGCCGGGTGCAGCAGAGCCCAATGGGCCGCGCAGCGTGCTGGCCTGCAGAGTGAAGTCGCCTTTCTCGGAGGAAAGATTCGGGTTGTACCACGCATCGCCCGCCATGAAACGGTGACGCCAGCGCCGCCACATGGCCTGTTCGTCTTCCTTCGGCACACTGGTCTTGCGGCTGATGGACTCGTGGTGGATCAGCGAGCACAGCGGCGTCCAGACATTGCGGTAGCCAGCGTCCAGCAGGCGCAGACACAGGTCCACGTCATTGCCCACCACGGCCAGTTCCTCGTCGAAACCCCCGATCTGTTCGAACTTCTCGCGCGTCACCAGCAGGCAGGCACCGGTGTTGGCCGAGACTTCCCGCACGGTGGCGTGCAGCTGCCGATAGATGCTTTCGCCGGGCATGCGCTTGTGTAGCAGGTGGATGCCGCCGCCGCCGTAATTCACCAGCAGCACGCCGGTGTGCTGCAGTGCGCCGTTGGGGTAATACAGCAGGGCACCCACGGCACCGGCATCGGGACGCAGCGCCTGACGCACGAGCTGCTCCAGCCAGTCGGGCGAAGTGATTTCGATATCATCGTTCAGGAACAGATACAGATCGCCCGTGGCATGCCGCACGCCGATGTTGTTCAGGCGGGCCCAATTGAAGGGCTCGTTGCATTCCACCACGGTGAAGGGTTTCTCGCGCAGCCAGGCGATGCCGTCCGGGTATTTGCCGCGACCGTTGTCCAGGATCACCACTTCGTAGTTCGGCCAGGCCGTGATCTGCAGCAGCGACTCGATGCAGGGCTGGATCAGGCTCAGGCGACCCATGGTCGGGATGATGATGGAGACCTTGGGCAGCGCGCTCGGCAGCGGCCATTCCACCGCACGCAGGCCGCGGGGCAGTTCCAGCACGGCGGCGCCGGGGGTGTGCCGCGCGAGATGCTCGCGCAGGGCCGTGGCTTCCTCGGCGCGCAGGCTGGCGTCGCGGGCGTCGTCCAGCGGTGCGCTCCACAGCATCAGCGGACAGCGCTGCACCTGCTCCCGTGTGAGGCCCAGACTGGCATCGAGCAGACAGGCATAGCGCCAGGCGGCTGCTTCGCAGTGACGCGCCTGCCAGCGGGCGAGACGTTCGCCCCGCAGGGCATAGACGCCGCCGATGTAATTGTTCGCCGTCAGATGTTCCGGTGCCCATTGCGGCGTGAAGCAGGGCTGGCCGTGCGTGCCCTCGCTGCTGACCCGGTCGTGGTCGCTGTAGATGAGCTGGGTGTCGCTCTGCCGTGCCGCGTGTCCCATTTCGCTGAGAGCATGGGGTGCCAGGGTCTCGCCTTCTCGCAGGAACAGCACGAAATCAGCGTGCAGCGCGGGCGCGTCCAGGGCGTCGACCAGGGACTCCCACCAGCGCAGGGTGACGCCTGTCGGCAGCGCATTCGCGACAAGCTGTTCCAGGGCGCGCGTGCGGGGTGCCACCAGCTGGACGTCGAAGAAGGGCCAGGCCTGCTCGCGCAGACTCGTCAGCGTGGCGAACAGGGCGTCGTCATCGCGCTCGGCCTGCACCAGCACATGGAAGCGCGGGGCCTCGCTCAGCTGCTGCGCCAGCTCGCGCTGGGCCTGCAGTTCGGCCTCGTCCGGCATGTTGCGCCAGTACCAGGTGTGGTAGAGATCCTCGTTCTTGAACAGCGTGAACGGCCGGCTGATCTGGCGGCTGTTGCCGGCCTTGTCGGTGATGATCAGCTCCAGCAGATGCTCGCCGGCGGCCAGCTCGCCCAGCGCCAGCTCCTGCTGGAAGCCGCTGGAGAAGGCGTCCTCGATGGACGTGAACAGCTCGGCGATGTCCGGTCGGCTCACGCCCGTGTGGAAGCTCGCCTGGGTCACGCCATCCGCCCGCGCCTCGATCTGGGCGATGCCGGCCGGGGCGCAGCACCAGCCCTGCACAGAGAAGACCTCGGGCACCTCGCGCTGCTGCGGGCCGGGAATGTCGAGATTGCAGTGAATCAGCTTGCTGCCCTGCTGGTCCACGGCTACCGGAGCGGGGCCTGGCACGCTGGCCGGCAGGGCGGCGCGGGCGTCCTGACTCGCGGCAGGCACGGGCAGTGCGGCGCCGGGGCGGCCTGACAGTCTGCTCTTGAGCGAATCCGCCTTGCGGCGGGCCCAGCGCAGGGGGCGTGTCACCTTCCACGACAAGGAATTGAGCAGCATCTGGATGTCAGCGGACAGTTGTGCCACCTGCGTGCGTGCGCCTTCGAGTTCGGCCGTGCGCTTGTTCAGGGACTGGCCCAGCTTGTTGACCTGCTGGTGCAGGCCGCGGATATCTGTCTGCTGCCGCTGTATTTCTGCATTCTGCCGCTGTGCTTCGACATACTGCCGCTGCGCCTCGGTGTGCAGGTGGGCCAGCTCGTCGCCAATGGCGCGGGCCTGTTCGTGCACGGCCACCACGTCCTGATTCAGCCGCGCGATGTCGCCGTGCAGGCGCTGTACCAGGGCCGTCTCGTCCAGGCTGCCCAGCGTGGCGTTGAGCTCTTCGCCGCTCCAGTGTTGCCGCCACTTGTCCAGCACGCGGGCCCTGGCCCGGGCGATGGGATGGCCTTGCTGATAGCGCGTGCCCGGGTCCTGGGAGGCGGTGTTGGACTCGCCGCCCTGACGGTAGAAGGCGCTGATCACATCGACGTGCTGGAAGGGGGCCAGCGCGGCGCACTGCAGCCAGAAATCCCAGTCCTCGAAGATGTCGAGACTGGTGTCGAAACGGCAGCCGGCCTGCACCAGGGTGTGGCGGAACAGCGCGGCATGGATGGGAATGAAATTGTCGCGGCGCAGGCGGGCCGCGTCGAAGCCGATGCGCAGGGTCTGGTCCAGCAGCGTGCCGTCGGGCGCGGTGTTGCGCGTGCTGCTGTAGGCCACGCCGAGGCGGGCGTCCTGCTTGAGGCAGTCCACCAGCGTCTGCACATGCTCCGGCGCGATCCAGTCGTCCTCGTCCAGGAACAGCAAGAATTCGCCCTGGGCGGCCTCGAGCGCGGCATTGGCGGCGGCGGGGCGGTTCCAGGGTGCCTTCCCGCTGACTTCCCGCACCGGCACGCGCAGGCCCAACTCGCGCCACACGGGCACGCCCTTGCCGGCGGCATCCACCAGCACGATCTCGATCTGCGGGTAGGTCTGGGCGTCCGCCGAGCGCAGCGCGTCCACCAGTTCGGGGCGGTTCATGCTGCGACACAGAATCGAGACCAGGCCGGGCGTCGCGGCACTCGGCTGACGCTGCCGGGCGGCATCAGGCTGTGTCTGCGCGCCGAGACTGTCTTGTTCCTGAAGATATTGCGGCGGCGTCGGCACACTGCTCAGGCCGAGGCGCTCCTGCCGCTGCAGTTCGTGTTCGGTGAGCCGCCAGGGCTCGCGCAGCTGCTCGGCCGTCAGCAGGCAATAGGCCTCGGCCAGTTTCACGCTGGCCGGCAGCGTGTAGGTGCGGAAGCGGTTGAGGGCGATGATCACCTCGTCATAGGGCTGGATGCCCAGCTGCGAGGGGTAACAGGCGATCGCCGCGCGCTTGCCGGCTTCCTGGGCGGTGATGTCCACCAGCACGTCCACATGGGGCAGCGGGGAGCCGACTTCGTACATGGCCACGCGCAGGGCATGGCCTTCTTCCACCAGGCGGCGCGTGGCCTCGATGGCGATCCAGGCGGTGGCGCGGTGATCGGGGTGAATCTCGTGGATGGACGGCGTCAGGATCAGGTCGGCGCCTGCCGCGAGGATGGCGCTGCGGGCGGCGGCCAGGGTGCGTTCGTTGCACTCCACTCCCCGGTCGGGCTCGCGCCAGAAGTGCACCTCGCTCAGGCCCAGCACGCGGCCCGCGGCCAGGGTCTCGGCCTCGCGCACGCCAGCGCCGGCCCGGCCGTGTTCGCCATACTCGCCCGAGGTCAGCAGCACGGCCTGCACGGCAATGCCCCGCTGGGTCAGCGCCAGCGCCAGCAAGGCGCCCACCAGCCACAGCAGAAAGCTGAGGAACAGGCCCAGCGCTGCGGCTTCGACGACCCAGGCGCAGGCAGTGGCCAGGGCCACGCCGACGGCGATGTCACCGCAGAGCGCGGCAACGGTAC
>JALREE010000233.1 GCA_023256835.1 Pseudomonadales bacterium
GCGTCGGGCGCATGGCCCAGCACGCGGATCTCGCCGCCGTCGAAGGGCCGCATGCCCAGGATGCATTCCAGTGTGGTGGTCTTGCCGGAGCCGTTCAGCCCCACCAGGCCATGCACGGCGCCGGGCTCGACCTGCAGCTGCAGGTCCTGCAAGACGACGGTGGCGCCGTAGCGCTTGCTCAGCCCCGTCACGCGCAGCGGCATGGGGACGTTCGGTCCGGACTCCGACACTGCCGTCATCCCCTCAGTCCACGAACAGGTCGTCGACCTGCACCTGGGTCACGGTGCCGTACTGCGCCAGCGCGTCGATATCGATGCGGGACAGGTCGCCGACGATGGAGATCAGCTTCGGGCGTCCGGCGATGTTGTCACGCTGGAAGGCCAGCATGTCTTCAAGCGTGGCGCTGCGCAGCTGTTCGAAGCGGGCGGGGCGCGGGTCCCCGTCCAGCCCGAGGCGCTCCCACGAACGCACCGAGCCGATGATCTGACGGAAGCCGACTGTGGAGGTGCGGTAGCGGTTCTCCAGCGAGCTGCGGGCTTCTTCAAAGCGCTCGCCCGAGGACGGCATGTTGTCGAACAGGTCGAGGAAGGCGGCGAGGGCCTCCACCGTCTTGTCGTTCTGCGAGCCGATGGCGCCGATGGCGAGGTTCTCGGCATTCAGACGACCGCCCTGGGAGTACTGGGCCTGCGCGGAATAGGCCAGTGCCCGCGCTTCACGCAGCTCTTGGAACACCACGCTCGACATGCTGGTGCCGAAATAGGTGTTGTAGAGCGAGGAGGGGATCACCAGCGCCTCGTCATAGGTGCCGTCAGGGAACTCGATGCGCACCTGGGCCTGGGCCGTGGCCTGGTCCACCACATAGATCTCGTTGGCGTCCACCACCCGCGCCGTGCGGAAACGGTAGGGCGGCGTGTCCTTGAGCTCGGCGGGCACCTGGTAGAGCCGCTGCAGTTTCTCCTGCAATTGCTCCAGTGACAGCGAGCCGGTGTAGCTCAGGGTGTGTTTGTAGGTCAGCAGATTGCGGATCTCGTCCTGCAGCTTCGGCACGGTGGACCCGGCGATCTCGGCGGAGGTCAGCGTCTGCAGCATGGGAGAGTCTTCACCATAGCGGTTGTAAAGGAACAGGGCCTGGCTGATCGCGCCCGGGTCCTGTTTCTGCTCCTCGCGCGACTTCAGGATGATGGCCTTGAGCTCTTCCAGGGTGGCCTCGTCGGACACCGGATTGCGCAGCAGCTCCAGCATCAGGCTCAGGGTGGGCTCGAACTGCTCGTCCAGGCCGCTGACGCCGATGGAGGACTCGTTGGCGCCTGCACTGATGCCGAACTCGCTGCCTAGCCTGTACCACTCCTTCTGCAGGTCGGCGGCGCTGAGGCTGCCGGCACCGGATTTTTCCAACAGGGCGGTGGCGAGCCCGAGGCGGTCGTTCTCCTCGGTGCCTGTCTCCACGCTGATGGAGAATGAGAACAGGTCGTTGAGGGGGTTCGGCGCGTAGTAGAGCGGCACGCCAGGGGCGAACTCGACGACGCGGTAATCCTCGTTGGCGTCCACGAAGGTGGGCTCGATCTCCTGGTAGGGCATGGCCAGGATGCTGGCGGCGAAGGCCGACTGTCGGCTCGGGTCGATGTTCACTGGGTCGATCTGCGGCTTCTCGACGTGCGGGATCTCGTGCTGCTCGTTCACCCGGTGCACGGCCACGTAATTGTCACCGAAATACTGATTGGCCACTCGCACGATGTCGTCCTTGCGCACCTGCTCGAGGCGCGCCATTTCGGCGACATAGTGGTCCCAGTCCTCGCCGGCCATGAAGGCCTGGCGCATGGTGGTGACGCGGGCGGTGTTGGATTCCAGCGCCTGCTTCTGGCTCTTCTTGAAGTCGTTGACGATGGCTGGAATGATCCAGTCCTCGAATTCGCCTGCCTTGATGTGCTCTATCTGGTCCACCAGCAGCTGCTCGACCTCAGCCAGCGTCTGGCCCTGCTTGGGCACGCCCCACAGGCGCTGAGAGCCATAGTCATTGAGGAACTCCGGTGACGAGCCGGCGGCCTGCACGGCCTGGGCCTGGTTGAGGTTGATGTTGATGAGCCCGGCGGTGCGGTTGTCCAGGATCATGTCCAGCAGCATCAGCGCTTCCTTGTCGGGATGGCCGTTGGGCACGGTGCGATAGGCGATCTGCACCTCCTCCTCGCCCAGGTACTGCACGGTCACGCGCTCAACCTGCTCGATCGGGTCCTCCACCCAGGGGCCCACCTCGGGGACTTCCTTGCGCTCCCACTTGCCGAAATGCTCGGCGATGGTGGCGATGGTCGCGTCGCTGTCGATGTCGCCGCTGATGAAGATGGCCATGTTGTTCGGCACGTAATAGGTGTCGAAGTAATTCTGGATGTAGACCAGGGAGGGATTCTTCAGGTGTTCGGAATCCCCGATGGTGGTCTGCTGGCCGTAGGGGTGCTTCTTGTAGAGCAGCTTGCCCATGGCGTAGTAGGACACGCGGTCGCGGTTGTCCAGGCTCTGGTTCTGCTCTTCGTAGACGGTTTCCAGCTCTGTGTGGAACAGCCGGAACACCGGGTCGACGAAGCGGCTGGACTCGATGGCGGCCCACTGCTGCAGGCGGTTGGACGGCAGGCCGACCTTGTACACGGTTTCCTCGTGCCAGGTGTGGGCATTCAGGTTGGACGCACCCATGGCGTTGTAGAGCTTGTCCATCTCGTTGGGGATGGCGTACCGGGCTGCCAGCTGGGAGACACGATTGATTTCGGCATAGATCTCCGCGCGAGCGGCCGGGTCGGTCTCGCGGAAGTGGCGCTCGTAAAGCTCGGTGATCTGGTCGAGATAGGGTTTCTCGGCGGCATAGTCCAGCGTGCCCAGCTCCTGGGTACCCTTGAACAGCAGATGCTCCAGGTAGTGCGCCAGTCCGGTGGCGTCGGCCGGATCGTGCTTGCTGCCCGCCTTGACGGCGATCTCGGCGTAGAAGCGCGGCTCCTCGTGGTTTTCCGTCAGGTAGACCTGCAGGCCGTTGTCCAGCTCGAAGATCTGGGTGTGCAGGGCATCGTCCGGGTTGGGAGAGTTGATGCGCCGGTAGCCGGCACCGGCCACGTCCTGGGTCCCGTCGGCCGCGGGGGTGGTCGGCGTTGCGGGCGTGACTTGCGGACTGCAGGCGAAGAGGGCCGAAAACAGCACCAGGACGCCCAGCATGGCGCGGGCGGACCCGGAAGTCGGGATGTGTGGCATAGGTTTCTCCAGAAGGGATCGGGCGCGGTCTCTCGTGCCGGGACAGATGGCGGCTAATGTAAAGAATTCCACCCCGAAGGTCACCACAAAGCTGCCTCGAATCCAGAGACCGCGCGGCGCTGAATTGCACCGTGGAATGCGCAAGCGTCAGGGGGGCGGAGGAGCCATCAGCTGGCGGGCCTCCTGCAGGCTGTTCGACAGCTCCAGCAGTTGCGCCGAGGAGCTGCGCAGGCTTTCCTGCAGCTGCTCGATCTGCAGTTGCACGCTCTGCTGCTGTGCGACGCTCGCAGCCAGCTGCGCTGCGCTGGCGTCCGCCTGTCTCTGCAGGGCTTCGCGCTCGGCTTCGCTGCGCTGCAGGCTCGCGCGCAGCGCCTGGGCGTCCTGATATTGCAGAAAGGCTGTCGCGAGGGCGGTCAGCGTGATCAGAGTCATGGCCAGCAAGGCTTTCATCGGGGCTCCCAGGGGTGGCTTGTGGTCTGCAATCAAGGAGTTGCAGAAGTTGCAGTCTACCGTGGCCGAGAGGGTGCGTGCGACGCAAGCAGATAAATTGATCTACATCAACAAAATCAATCGTGCGAATCTTGAACCCGCTGAAACTTTCACTATATTCAGCGTCGTAGTCTGCACGGTTGTCTGCTTGCAGGCAGAGTGACAATCGGGACCAACAAGAACCAACCCGAATGCTGTGCGCGCTTACCGCTCTACCCGGTGCGCTGGCGTTCAGCCCATTTACACGGTAAGGAGAGGATCATGAAGTTGAAGCAGCGTTTGAGCATCAGGCAAACCGGGAAAGCCGCTCTGGGCTTCGCCGTTCTGGCGGTGCTGGGAGCGAACGCACAGGCGCAGTCCGGCCTGGGCATTGAATCCGGCGAAGTGACCTATGCTGATCACGTCGCCCAGATCATCACCGACAACTGCGTTGTGTGCCACCGCGAAGGCGGCATCGGCCCGATGCAGCTCACCAATTACGACCAGGTACGCCCTTGGGCGCCTCTGATCGGCGTGCGCGTTGCGAACAAGGAGATGCCTCCTTACTCCTACGATGACCATATCGGTATCCAGGACCTGCAAGGCGACTGGCGTCTGTCGGACGAGGAAATCAACACCATCACTCAGTGGGTCGCCCAGGGCGCTCCGGAAGGCGAGTGGGGCGATCGTTCGCATCCAGTAGCCAACCTGCCCAGCGCCGATGAGTGGAATTTTGCTGCCCAGTTTGGTCAGCCCACCCTGATTCTGGACTCCGAGCCCATCGACGTGCCGGCCATCGGCAATGACATGTGGCACCGTCCTTACGTGGAAACCGGGCTGAGCACTGATCGCTGCATCAAGGCGATCCAGGTGAAGCCGGCCGGCAACGCCAAGGCCGTGGTGCACCACGCCAACTCCAACGTAGAGATCATGAATGCTGACGGCGAATATGAAGACGTCGGCATGCTGACCGAATACGCGATGGGCAAGTGGGGCGAGATTGCTCCGGACGGCGTATGCCGCACCCTGCCGGCCAACGCCCGCATTCGCTGGGACATTCACCTGTTCCCAGGCGGTGTAGGGGCGACAGCTCCCGGCACGGTAATTGAGGACAACGTCGTGCAGATCGGTATCTGGCTGCACCCGGAAGGCTACGAGAATCAAGTCCGTTACAAGCAGGACTTGGCTCTGTACCGATTGAACCAGGGCGAGTTGATTGTGCCCCCGAATGGCACTGCCATGACTCAGGGCTTCCACTCGTTTGACCACCCGGTGCGTATCGACAGCTTCCAGCCCCACGGCCACCTGCGCATGCGCGCCGCTTCTCTGGAGATCTACTATCCGGCGACCGGTCGCACCGAGCAGATCAGCCAGATCTCCAACTGGAGCGCCACATGGCACCACAGCCATCTGTTCGAGACGGATGTCGCTCCGCTCGTCCCGACTGGCGCAGTGATGGTCATCAAGCAGTGGTATGACAACACCGCCAACAACCCGAACAATCCGGATCCGGATTTCTGGGTGGTGGAAGGCAGCCGTACTGCTGACGAGATGACCCACGCCTGGCTGGCGATCACGCATCTGGACGACGAAGGCTACCAGGAAATCCTGGCTCAGCGTGAAGCGGCCAAGCAGCGTTCCGTTGCAGGTCAGTAAGCAGCAGTAGCAGTATCCTCGTAAAGGGTCGGGCGTCGTGTGGCAACATGCGGCGCCCGATTTTTTTGTTCTGAAGAAGCGCCTTTTCACCCTGATTCGGAATGGGCGTTGCAGAAGTCTGGTGAATCAGGAACGCACGGTTATATTCTTGGAAAAAGTGTAACAAGTTGCAACAAGACTGTTTTTGATATTGCCATCGCAGGTGTTGCGGGCGTAGATTCCGCGCATAAGGTGCAACTGGATGCTTTCGTTGTACCGGATTTGCCCCCGCATGCTGTCTCCGGTGATTGTCATTGCCCGCCTTATGATCTTCATACAAGCTTGTTGAATTCCAATTACAAACAAATATGGCTTGCCAGGCTGAACGCCAGCGCCAGCCGCAACTTGGTATGAAAAGGAGACAAACATGCGCGCAATCAATCCTCGGGGCCTCAGGCACACCGGCAGGGCGGCACTGGGAGCTGCCGTTGTTGCAGTTCTTGGAATGAGCGGTTCTGTGCAGGCTCAATCCGGTCTGTCCATCAATTCCGGCGAAGTCACCTATGCCGATCACGTGGCTCAGATCATTACCGACAACTGCGTCGTGTGCCACCGCGAAGGCGGCATCGGTCCGATGCAGCTCACCAACTACGAACAGATCCGGCCATGGGCGCCCTTGATCGGTGTGCGCGTGGCGAACAAGGAGATGCCTCCTTATTCTTACGATGATCACATCGGCATCCAGGAGTTGCAGGGTGACTGGCGCCTGACCGAAGAGGAAATCAGCACCATCACCCAGTGGGTTGCTCAGGGCGCGCCCGAAGGGGACTGGGGTGATCGTTCGCACCCGGTGGCCGATCTGCCGGATACCGACGAGTGGAACTTCGCGGATCAGTTCGGTCAGCCGACACTGATCCTGGACTCCGAACCCATTGACGTACCGGCCATCGGCAATGACATGTGGCATCGTCCCTATGTCTATACAGGGCTGACCACTGATCGTTGCATCAAGGCCATCCAGGTGAAGCCGGCCGGAAATGCCAAGTCCGTCGTGCACCACGCCAACTCGGATGTCGAGATCATGAACGCTGATGGGGAGTACGAGGACTATGGGCAGTTGACCGAGTATGCCATGGGCAAATGGGGCGAGATCATGCCGGAAGGCGTGTGCCGCACACTCCCGGCCAACGCCCGCATCCGCTGGGATATCCACTTGTTCCCCGGTGGGGTTGGCGCCACGGCTCCTGGCACCGTGATCGAGGACAACGTCGTCGAGATCGGCATCTGGCTGCACCCTGAGGGTTACGAGAATGTTGCCAAGTACAAGCAGGACTTGAAGCTGTACCGGCTGGACGAAGGCGAACTGATTGTGCCACCGCACGGCACGGCAATGACCCAGGGCTTCCATTCGTTCGACCACCCGGTTCGCATTGACAGCTTCCAGCCCCACGGCCATCTGCGCATGCGGGCCGCCTCACTGGAGATCTACTATCCGGCGACTGGTCGCACCGAGCAGATCAGCCAGATATCCAACTGGAGTGCCACCTGGCATCACAGTCACCTGTACGAGCCTGATGTGGCGCCGCTGGTGCCAACAGGTGCAGTGCTCGTGATCAAGCAGTGGTATGACAATACTGCCAACAACCCGAACAATCCGGATCCGGACTTCTGGGTGGTTGCCGGCAGCCGAACCGCCGATGAAATGACCCACGCCTGGATCGCCATCACGCACCTGGACGACGCGGGTTATGCAGAGATCCTGGCCCAGCGCGAAGCTGCCAAGCAGCGATCAGTGGCAGGTCAGTAAGCAAGAGCTCCTCGTAAGGGTCGGGTGCCGCATGGCGACATGCGGTGCCCGATTTCTAACCCTGACACTGCTCCGTGCTGCGGTGATACGGAACGATTCCCACAGGGAAAATCCCTGGCTCCTGAAGCTGACGCGGATCGGCGAATATGTGACAAAATGTGACGTCGAAATAATCCGTTTGCTTTTGCCGAGCGCCCCGGCGTACATTCCCGGCCATAAGGTGTGATGGTCGTATATCGTTGTACCGGATTTGCCCCCGCGCATGCAGTCATCCTGTGATAGTCATTGCCTTCCTTATCTCTAGCTAAGTTGTTGGAATTCAAATAAAAACGTCTGTCTGGTGCGTGATTGCGCGCTGGCCAGCAACTCATCAAGCACAGGAGATGAACATGCAGATGAAACAGCGGTGGCTCGTCAGGCACACCGGCAAGGCGGCTCTTGGTGCCGCCGTTCTGGCGGTATTGGGAATGAGCGGTCAGGCTCAGGCGCAGTCCGACCTTTCGATTGACTCCGGCGCCATCACTTATGCGGATCACGTTGCTCAGATCATCACGGACAACTGTGTCGTCTGCCATCGTGAAGGGGCCATTGGCCCGATGCAACTCACCAACTACGAGCAGGTACGTCCCTGGGCACCGCTGATCGGCATGCGCGTCGCCAACAAGGAAATGCCCCCGTATTCCTACGACGACCACATCGGCATCCAGGATCTGCAAGGTGACTGGCGTCTGTCAGATGAGGAAATCAACACCATCACCCAGTGGGTCGCTCAAGGCGCACCGGAAGGGGATTGGGGCGATCGCTCGCACCCGGTTGCCAACCTGCCCGACAGTGATGAGTGGACGTTTGCCGCCCAGTTTGGTCAACCGACGCTGATTCTGGACTCCGAGCCCATCGACGTCCCGGCCATTGGCAACGACATGTGGCACCGACCGTTTGTCGAAACCGGGCTTACCACCGACCGTTGCATCAAGGCGATCCAGGTGAAGCCGGCAGGCAACGCCAAGGCTGTGGTGCACCACGCCAACTCCAACGTC
>JALREE010000258.1 GCA_023256835.1 Pseudomonadales bacterium
GCGCTCTGTCGATCTGCTCTTTGTCCTGATAGTCCCCGCCGAGGAAATGGCTGAACACCTCAAGGTACTCGGCAGTCTGGCCTCCCTTTTCCATCAGGAAGACCTCTGCCGACGACTGCGTCAGGCCGAGTCCGCCGAAGAACTGTACCGCATCGCCACGGCCGGCTGACAAGGCTCTGGCAAACCTGATAAAGTCGGACTCGACATTGAAAGAGCCCCTCTCTCCACAGAGCTGGCTTCTGCTCTGAATCCCAGGCGAATGACACTGTGAAACTGCTCATCATCAGCGGCCGTTCCGGCTCCGGCAAGAGTACTGCGCTCAACATGCTGGAGGATCACGGCTACTACTGCATCGACAACCTGCCGGCGAGTCTGCTGCCCTCCCTCGCGCAACGTGTCGCCTCGCAGTCTGGCGAGCCACCCCGCGTGGCCGTGAGCATCGACGCCCGCAATATTCCGGCGGATCTCAAGCAGGTGCCGCAGATCATCGAACAATTGAAGGCCTCGGGCATCAAGACGGAGATCATCTTTCTGGACGCGAGCAGCCCCACCCTGATCAAGCGTTTCAGCGAGAGTCGCCGCAAGCATCCGCTGACCACCGATCGCATCGGCCTGCGACAGGCCATCAACATGGAAACGGAACTGCTGGAACGGATCGCGCTGCTGGCCAGCTTGTCCATCGACACCAGCAACATGTCCCTGCACCAGTTGCGCGAGAGCATCAAGACCCGCGTGGTGGAGCGCGACGACAGCGGCCTGGCCCTGCTGTTCGAATCCTTCGGCTACAAGTACGGCGTCCCCATCGACGCCGACATCGTCTACGACGTGCGCTGTCTGCCCAACCCGTACTGGGAGAAGTCCCTGCGCCCCCTCACGGGCACCGATCAGGCGGTGGTGGACTGGCTGCAGAAGCAGCCCGATGTGCAGACCATGTATGAAGATCTGTGTGCCTATCTCGACAAGTGGCTGCCGCGTTTCGAGCAGAACAATCGCAGCTACATGACGGTTGCCATCGGCTGCACCGGTGGCCAGCATCGCTCTGTGTACCTGAGCGAGCGCCTTAGGGAACACTTTGCGGCGCGCGTCAGGAACGTGCAGGTCATGCATCGGGAATTGCTGAAAAGGGAAGGAGCACAGGCAAAATGATCACCTCCACCATCACCATCTGCAACAAGGCCGGCTTGCATGCACGAGCCGCCTCACGCATGGTGTCCGTCACCTCCACCTTTCGCAGCGCGATCAAGGTGGGGCAGGACAAGCTGGTCGACGGCAAGAGCATTCTGGCGCTCATGATGCTGGCTGCCGCCAAGGGCACCGTGCTGAACATCATCATCGACGGCGACGACGAGCAGGCCGCTCTGGAAGCGGTCACAGCACTGGTCAACAACCGCTTCGACGAGAGCGAGTGACAGGAAGACAAGCCCATGAAACAACGAGAACCCATCGACTGGAGCCTCGAGCCTCCCAGCAAGTCGCAGCGCAAGCGCGACATGACAGCCCTGCAGGAGCTGGGCGAGGATCTGACCACTCTCGGTCGCAAGCAGCTGGACAAGATGCCCCTGTCCGACGCCCTGCTCGCAGCGCTGGCGGAATACAACCGCCTGCCCCCAAGTCATGGCGCGCGACGGCGCCAGTTGCAATTCATCGGCAAGGTGATGCGGGACGAAAATCACGAGGAGATACAGGCCGAGCTGGACCGCATGCGCACACCCGACCGCGCACAGGTGCGCAGGGCTCAGCTGATCGAGGAATGGGGCGATCGCCTGCTCGAGGGCGATGAGGACGTCATCAACGCCTTCGTCACGCAATGGCCGCTGGCGGAGCGCCAGGTCATCCGCGCCATCGTGCGCAATTACAGCAAGGACGACGAGGAAGCCGCGCGCGTGCACCGACGCCGACTCATGAGCTACATCAAGGAGTACATCGAATAAGTGCCGCTTGCGGCACGCCTGCAGACATACACGATCAATCCCCAATACCAACAAGAACGAGGTCATTGATGTCGAACACGCATGCGCTGTCTTACTGGAAGGCCAATCTGAGAATCGTGGGCACCTTGTTGTGCGTCTGGTTCTTCATCTCGTTCGGCTGCGGCATCCTGCTCGCCGACTATCTCGACAACTTCCGCATCGGCGGCTTCAAGCTCGGTTTCTGGATGGCCCAGCAGGGGTCGATCTACGGCTTCGTGGTGCTGATCTTTGTCTACATCTGGCAGATGGACAGGCTGGATCGCCGCTACCATGTGGATCAGCAAAACCACGCCAGGACGCAGAGCAACTCCGAGCAGGAGTCCCAGTCATGAGTGTGCAGATCTGGACCTACCTGTTCATATTCCTTAGCTTCGGCCTCTATATCCTCATCGCCCTGTGGTCCAAGGCAGGCTCCACACACGATTTCTATGTGGCCGGCGGTGGCGTCAAGCCGGTGGTCAATGGCATGGCCACCGCAGCCGACTGGATTTCAGCGGCCTCCTTCATAGGACTTACAGGACTGCTTTTGTCGGACGGATATGTGGGCGATGGTCTGAAGGCCGGCGGTTTGGCCTATGTGCTGGGATGGACTGGGGGTTTTTGCTTGCTGGGCGCCTTGTTTGCCCGCAAGATCAACCAGTCGCAAGCCATCACCATTCCCGAATTGCTGGGACGCCTCTTTGGCAGCGCGACCGTTCGGTGGCTGGGTGCCGTAGGCGCCATTTTGTGTTCCAGTGTGTATCTGGTGGCCCAAATTTACGGCATAGGCCTGGTGGCGTCCAT
>JALREE010000267.1 GCA_023256835.1 Pseudomonadales bacterium
GTTCTCGCTGGCCGAATTGATGATGGGCTGGGGGCGTCTGATCCGCAGCTGGCAGCATGTGCAGCGCCCTGTGTTTGTGCTGGGCTGGTCATTCTGGCTGCTGGTGGTCGTGACCTTCCACTATCTCGGCTTCTGGGAGTATCAGACTGGCGTGGATCTGCGTTCCGTCGGTCAGATGTTGCTGGGGCTCAGTGCTCCCATTGTGCTGGTGCTGCTCAGCTTCGTACTCACCCCCGAGCTGCGCGAAGGCCAGTCCATGGACCTTGAGGAGCACTATTTCCGCATCAAGGACTGGTTCTTTCCCCTGGTGCTGGTGTTTTTCGTTCTCTCTGCGCTGGCTGATTCGCTGTTGCCCGATTTCCGCGAAACCTGGTTCACGCGAGTGGTTGGTCCGGGCCTGCTCGCCCTGTCATTCATCCCTCTGTTTCTCACGCGCAATCGCCGGGTACACCTGGCGGTGCTGGTATTCAACCTTGTGCTGATCATCGGCTCCAGTTACACGCTCAACGTGAGAGCGCTGTAGTTTGGGAGCGGGCTTTTGGTGGGAGCGGGCCTTTGGTGGGAGCGGGCCTGCCCGCGAACTTCGTGCAGGTAGCGCCGACCCCGGCCACCCGCCCTCCCGTGCTGCGGCTGACCCGCACTCATCCTGAGTGCCCTCATTTCGCCGGGAGCCTCGGTCTCCCGGCTCATTCGGTGCGGGTCTTTTATGCCGCTGAACGCGAGGGCGGCCTCCCACTGCCTGGATTTGTGCCAGCGAAGCGGAGGAGTCTGGCGGTTCGCGGGCCAGCCCGCTCCCACAGGCAGAGCTGGCTCCGACACTTGGGGAGCTCGCGGCTACCAGACAATCATGCTCGCCTGCTTGCCCAGGATGGGGACGGAGAGGACTTCGGCGGCGCGGGTGTCGGCGAGCCCCTGGCACACGAGCAGGGGCAGCAGATGTTCCTCACGCGGATGACAGTAACGGGCATGGGGCGCCTGCTCCCAATGCAGCAGACGTTCGCGGCGCTGAGCCGGACTCAAGGCCGGGTTGCTGCAGGTGTCCTGCAGCCAGGCCTCGAAGGCCAGGTTCATGGCGCGGGTCTCGGGCGTGTCGGGACTGAAGAACGCGCGCATATTGTGGAAGGAGAACCCCGAGCCGATCACCAGCACGTCGCGCAGGTCGGCATTGCGCAGGGCCTGCCCCATCTGCAGGTGCGCCGCAGGGTCCAGGCTGCGCAGCAGGGAGAGCTGCAGGCAGGGGATGTCGGCCTGCGGGTACAGGATCTTCAGAGGCACGAACACGCCGTGGTCCAGCCCGCGCTGTGGGTCTAGGGCCGGGGCCAGGTCGGCCCCCTGCAGCACTGAATGCAGCTGCTGTGCGAGGGCCAGCGCGCCGGGGCAGGGACATCGCTCCTGGCGAGGGACAGGCCGCCAGCCTAGCACGCCACGCGCTGGCGGAGGCAGCGTGGCGCTGCGCCGGTCTGCAACAGCAACAGTCCAAGCCCGGTCCCCGCACGTACTCAGGCAATCACTGTCAACAAAGGAGCAAGCCCATGGGTGGAAGAATCCTGCTGTGGTTTTCAGCCTTCGTGTTCATCGGCTACGGGCTGGTGGGCATCGCGGCGCCGGGCGTGCCGGCCGGCTTTGCCGGGCTGGTCATGAGCAATGGCGATGCCTATGCCGAGATCAGCTCGATGTACGGCGGTCTGCAGACGGGCCTGGGCGTGTTCTGCCTGCTGGCCACGCTGCGCCCGGCGTTCTACCGGGGCGGCCTGGCCGTGCTGGTGCAGGGCATCGGCGGCGTGGGGCTCACGCGCCTGCTGGGCGGAGTCATGGCGCCCGACCCGGTGACCTTCTACACCTGGGGCGCCACGGCCTATGAGCTCGCCACGGCGACCCTCGCCGCCCTGGCCTGGCGCGTGGACCTGGCGGAGGAGCGGCTCAGAAACTCGAACCCGGCTGCGTGAGGAACTCGGCCTCCTGCACCGTGGACTCGCGCCCCAGGATGGCGTTGCGGTGCGGGTAGCGGCCGAAGCGGTCGATGATCGCCTTGTGGCGCAGCTCGAAGTCGAGATTGCCGGGCGCGTGCTGGCGGAACAGGAATTCGGCCTGCACATGGATCAGGGCCGATTCGCTGTGCATGTAAGGCATCAGCAGGAAGGCCCGGCCCGCCGGCCGCACCTCGGGCAGCACGCCGGCGGCCACCGCTTCCTGAGCCAGGGCCAGAGCCATCGGGTCCTGGGCAAAGGCGCGAGGCGTGCCACGGTGGATGTTGCGGGAGAACTGGTCCAGCACCAGGATCTCGGCCAGACGCCCCTCGGGCTCGGCGCGCCAGCCGTAGAGTTCCCCCTGCGCCGCGCGGCGCAGCAGGCTGCCGAAGCGCTGGGTGAGCAGCGCGTCGAAGGCCGGGTCCACCTGCCACCATTGTTTCGGACTGATCTCCTCGAACCAGAATGTCAGCACATCGTTCTGCATGCTCTCAGCGCTCCTGCAGGCGGCCGCCGGCCGCGCGATCCATCATGCCCACCAGCGTCTCCACGATGCGGGGCTCCAGCCCCTCGGTGTGGCCCTTGTCCATGCGCACCACATCGGCGATGACGCGGCCGTCGGCGCAATTCGGATACTCGTAGACCTGGGCCACGCCGGGGCGGGGCAGCAGCCCCCATTCCTTCGTGCCGGGATTCTGGCTGCCGCTGTCGTGGGTGCGACCGGGCTCGGTGTCCACCACGTCCTCCAGGCGCACACGCGCCGCGCACTGGTATTTCGTGGCGAGCGTCGAGGTGTCGGGCAGGGAGGCGATCTCGTGTTCGCCGATGGCGAAGAGATGGGAGAACGCGCAGTCAGGTTCCGCCGGCACAGTCGCCGCCACGGCGGGCGCAGCGCCAGCGGCGGGCGTTGGCGCCGGGGTCGCGCCGGCCTGTGCCGGGCGGCCCGCATTGGGTGAGCGGGGAGCGGCACCGCCCAGGCGTCCACCGGACAGACTCAGGAAACCATCGACCTTGTCGGCGAAGAAAGGCGTGCACACCAGCCGGCGCGAGGTCAGGCCGCCCTGGGAATGACCGGCCAGCCAGAAGGCCTCGATGTTCTGCGCGCCCACGGCGTCGATCACGGCCGTGACTACATTGTGCAGATAGGCATCGTCCTCCTCGCGCCAGCGGCGGGCGGGGGAATGCGGCGTGGCCACCACAAGGCGGTACTGCTCCTTGAGTTCCCAGGCCGGGAAATAGGCGCGCTGGTAGCGTTCGTTGGACCCCGCGCCGTGCAGGTTGAGGATGAACAGCACGGGCTCGCCCGCCTGCAGGTCGCAGGGGTAGTCCAGCACGAACGTGCGGCCGGTGCCGGGCTCGGCGATGGGTTGTTCGGCATTGCCGGTGCAGCTGCCGCCGAGCAGGCTGATGCCCGACTGGGCCTGGGTGGCGGGGCTGCCGCCCAGTGCGAGAAAGCTCAGCAACAGGGCAGGCAGTGCGCGGGCGCGGAGGCGAGAGAAAGCTGCGGGGCGGATCATGTCTGGGGCTCCCTTGTTGGTGGCGGGCCGATGGGCCCGGGCAGCGCTCATCTTCGCCGGCGGCAGCGCGCGGGACAAGCAGCTGGGCCGAAACGACTGTTCTGCCTGCCGTGTCGGCGCCACCGCGCAGCAGCGCCAGGCGCGGGAACAGCAGCGGGCGTTCGTAGACCTGCAGCGGCAAGCCGGCTACTCTAGGCCCCAGTTCAACCTCGTTCACAACCACGTTCACAACAACAAGGACACACCCATGAAATACCGTCTCAGCGCCCTGCTTGCGGCGCCCGCGTTCGTGCTTTCCACTGCTGCCCTGGCAGCCCCTGAATACGTCACCGTCAAGATGGAGATCGACGTGGCCCGCTCCGCCGAGGAGGCCTGGGCCAAGGTGGGCGATTATTGCGACATCACCGAATGGCTCGGGCTCGAATGCGCGATCAGCTCCGGCGACGGCGGCATCGGCACCGTGCGCGTGCTGGGCGGCGGCCGCATCACCGAGGTGATGGTGGCACAGACGCCGCTCTCCTACGGCTACACTCAGCCCGCTGTGGAAGGCCAGTTCTACAACCTTTACCACGGCTTCATGGAAGCGCGCCCCACCGGGCCGAACAGCTCCACGCTGTATTACACGCTGGTGCTGGATGTCTCCAATCTGGCCGACCAGGCCGCCAAGGACGCCGACATCACCCGTCGCCGCGCCACCTTCGAACGCGCCCTGGGCGCCATGAAGGGGATCGTCGAGCAGCAGTGACCGGCATGACCTACCAGCCGCCGTTCACCCTCACGCCTGCCATAGCCAACCGATGCGCCCGGATTGCCGAGCGCATCGGCCGTCTCTCTGTCCTGGAGGAACAGGCTCACTCCTTGCGTCTGCGCAGGCTCAACCGCATCCGTTCGATTCATGGTTCGCTCGCCATCGAGGGCAACACGCTCAGCGAAGAGCAGATCACCGCTCTGCTGGATGGCAAGCGCGTGCTGGCACCGCCGCGTGAGGTTCAGGAAGCCCATAACGCCATCGCCACCTATGAGCGTCTGCAACGCTGGCTGCCCCACCGGGAAGCCGACCTGCTGGACGCGCACCGCTGCCTGATGACCGGACTGCTGCCCGACGCGGGCCACTACCGGCGAGGCGGTGTCGGGGTGATGGCCGGCAGCCAGGTGCTGCACATGGCTCCACCTGCCAGTCGCGTGCCGAGCCTGATGCGCCAGCTCTTGCAGTGGACGGCGCAAACGGATGCGCATCCGCTGGTGGCCAGCAGCGTGTTTCACTACGAATTCGAATTCATCCATCCATTCGCCGACGGCAACGGGCGCATGGGACGGCTCTGGCAAACCCTGCTGCTGAGCAAGTGGCTGGCCCTGTTCGCTTATCTGCCTGTGGAGAGCATGGTTCACCGCCACCAGCGCGACTACTACGACGCCATTCGTCAGAGCACTGCAGAGGCCGATGCGGCGGCCTTCGTCGATTTCATGCTGGGCATGATTCTGGAAGCCGTTGATGCGGTGGCCGAAGTCCCTGGCGTGTCCGAGCCCACCCCTCATGTCACCCCGCAAGTCACCCCCCATGTCAGCACGAACGCCACTTCTCCCGTGGAGCGGCTGCTGGACGCGCTGCAGGGCGACATGAGCCGGGACACCTTGATGTCCCGACTCGGCCTGAGCGACCGCAAGTCCTTCACGGAGCGCTATCTGCGACCAGCCCTGCAGCAAGGCCTGATCGAAATGACACGCCCCGATGCGCCGCGCAGCAGGCTGCAACGCTACCGACGCAGCAGCCGGAAGCCGGCGCAGACCTGACGGGCGCAAGGATTGGACAAGTCCCGGGCAGCCCCCTATGCTCCGGACAAAGCGACTCCCTGAAGACAACAACAAGACAGGAGATCCCCCATGGCTTACTCCCTGATTGGCAAGGACTACACCCCGCCCGACATCCGCGCCAAGGTCACCGGCGCGGCGAAATATGCCGAGGACTTCAAGGTGGACGGCATGGTGCACTGCCGCCTGCTCACCAGTCCCATTCCTCACGCGCGGGTGCTGAGCATCGACACCTCCGAGGCGCTGCAGATTCCCGGCGTAGTGGGCATCCTCACCGCCGACGAGGTGCCTCGCCTGCCCGGGGTGGAACGCCAGATCCTGACCAATGAGCCTGTCTATGTGGGCGAACCCATCCTCGCCGTCGCCGCCGTCGACGAGATGACGGCCGAGGACGCCATCGCCGCCATCACGATCCAGTTCGAGCGCCTGCCCTTCACCGTCGATCCGCTCGCCAGTCTGCGGCCCGGCGGCGCGCATGCCCGCGTGGGCGGCAATGTGCCCAGCGCCTCGCTGGTGGAAGGCAGCACCGAGAACGACTCGCTGCGCCCCGACGTGCAGGCCGTGCACTGGAGCGACGCCGACTTCGCCGAACTGCAGCAGGGCCGCCTTCCCCAGGGCCAGCCGTCGGAGGAGTGGGTGGTGGGCGACCTCGACGCGGGCTTCGCCGCCGCCGCTTATGTGCTGGACGAGAGCTTCGTCACCGCCAGCAACGCCCACCACTCCATGGAACCGCGCTCGGCCATGGCCTACTGGGAGAACGGCAAGT
>JALREE010000295.1 GCA_023256835.1 Pseudomonadales bacterium
AAGACAAGTGTCACGCCTGATGACCGTGACAATGAATGCTGGACATCAACAGTTTTGCACCCGTAGCTCAGCTGGATAGAGTAGGTGGCTTCGAACCACTTGGTCGGGAGTTCGAATCTCTCCGGGTGCGCCAAATAAAGAAAAAGAGGACTGATGCAGTAGGCGTCAGTCCTCTTTTTCTTTATTCCGTACTTTGGTTTGTGAGAACTCCTTAGTTCGACAAAACGCGCAGCGTTTTGGACAGCCGCAGGCTGCCCCGCAGGGGTGAGGAATTTGGCTGAGCCAAATTCCGAATCAATCTCTCCAGGTGCGCCAAACAAGAAAGGGTCCGCAAAGAGGGCCCTTTTTTATTTGCGGCACGTGGATCGAAATAACTCGCAGTGCCCCCTCACTCCCCCACCCCAAACGGATTCAGAATCTGCCGCCGCCACAGCGCCCGCCGCTCAATCTCGCTCATTGCCGCCTCGTCACACACCGCGTCCCAGTGCCGCTCAACGCACTCGCGCTGCGGGTCGATGATGGCGTTCGCTTCCATGGCCGACAAAAGCAAATGATGCGCGGCCTCGCGGCACGACTGCAGCGTGCTCAAGCGATTGTTGCCCCTGATCAGCATCGCCTGCGTCGCTTCGTTGCCACTGCGGTTCTGCGGACAGATATCGTAAGCCGGCGTCAGCTGCAGTGAGTGCCCGTTCCAGAATGCCGCGTGATTGCGCGCGTGATCGTCGGTGTTCCCGCACAGAATGTTGAACACCAGGCGCGAGAACAGCTCCCGCAGCTTGGCCTTGGGTTGCTCGAAGCGATGGCGGATGATTTCGGCGAACGTCTCATAGCTCGCGTAGCGCGCCATCATTTCGTCCAGCCCGAACAAGGTCAGTGCCGAGACCATGATTCGGCGCGTCCAGCCAGCCGCCGCCAGCACACGATCAAAGCGTTCGATCAACAGCACGTCCTTGCCGGCCGCCTGCGTTAGTGTCACAGGGGCGACTTGCAGGCCCGCCAGCGACGCCAGGCGCATCGCCACGAATTCGGCTTTGATCACGTTGAACAGATCGCTGCTCGACGCGTTCGGCGGCCAGTCTGCCCGCCACGACAGGATGAGCCTGGCCTGGCAGCCAGACCCACACAAAGGCTTCTCTGGGCGCCGTGCTGGAAGTCATCGTTGACGCTCCCTGGCTTGTGGCGGATGGCATGTGGGTAGTATTCAAAGAGGAGGGGGCAATTCCAGCCTGGCAGCGCTCTCGCAAGCCCGCCAAATCACACCTCCCCCAGCCGCCCCATCATCTCCCGCAGCCCCAGCACCTCGATCCCGCCGGGCAGCGTGAATGCGTCCGTCTGCCCATGCACCACGAAGCGGTGGCTGGGCGTGATGTCAGCACAGGCTTCGTGGAAGCCCCGGCTCAGGCCGGCCGCGGGGCTGCGCTTGATCTCGATGGCGTAACGCTTGCCGGGCTCGCTGGGGAAATCGAGCACCAGGTCGATCTCCGCGCCGCCCGCTGTGCGGTAGTAGCAGGCCTGCACCCGAGAGGGCAGCACGGCCAGCAGACTCTCGATCACGAAGCCTTCCCAGCTCTTGCCCGCCACCGGATGGCCCAGCAATTCATTGAAGCTGCCGATGTTCAGCAGCGCATGCGCGATGCCGCTGTCGCGCACATAGACGCGCGGCGACTTCACCAGGCGCTTGCGTACATTGCCCACGAAGGGCGGCAGGCGACGCAGCAACAGCAGGTCGGTCAGCAAGTCGACGTAGCGCGCCACCGACACGCTGCTCACGTCCAGCCCACTGGCCAACGTCGAGGCGTTCAGAGGGCCGCCCTGGGAGTGCGCAAGCATCATCCAGAGGCGTTCGAGCGTGGTGGCCGGCACGCGCGGACCAAGGGCCGGCACGTCGCGTTCCAGATAAGTGCGGATGAAATGCTGCCGCCAGCGCAGGCTGACGGCATCGTCGGCGGCCAGCAGACTCTCGGGAAAGCCGCCACGCAACCAGAGCAGATTGAGGGAGTCCGTGGCGGCGCCTGGCGGCTGGTACTCCAGGGCGTCGACGGGGAACAGCTCGGCCAGGGCCAGGCGACCGGCCAGACTTTCGCTGGATTGCTTGAGCAGGTGCAGCGCGGCGGAGCCCAGAAACAGGAAGAGCCCATGGCGGTGGCCGCGACGACGTTCCGCGTCGATCAGGCCGCGAATGGGCGCGAAGATATCCGGCAGGCGCTGCACTTCGTCCAGGATGATGAGGCGCTCGCGATTGGCCTGATGGAAGGCCTCGATGTCCTGCACCTTCAGCAGGTCCGTGCGGTTCTCCAGATCCAGATACACGCCAGGCAGCGTCTGCTGCAGGGCGAAGGCTAGGGTGGTCTTGCCCACCTGGCGCGGGCCAAGCAGCACCACGCTGGCGTTTTCCTGCAGCAGTTGTTGGAGCTGATTGAGCAGTCGACGTGTGATCATGTATGCAAATTTAACATTTCATGTTGAATTTGCATACTTGCGCGCTCAGCGATGAAACTCGCCCGCGCGCTCCGGCTGATACACCACTTCCTTGATGCGCACCTTCAGGGGGCCGCCACCGGGTTTGATCCAGTCGATGCTGTCGCCCTGGGCAAGGCCCAGCAGGGCGCTGCCCACGGGGGAGAGCACGGAGATCTTGTCGCCGCTGTCATCCACATCCTTGGGGTAGACCAGGGTCATGCAGAAGGATTCGCCGGTGTGCTCCACGTCGAAGCGCACGGTGGAATTCATGGTGACCACCGTGGGCGGCACGTCCTTCGGCGCCACCACCTCGGCCCGCACCAGCTCTTCCTCCAGCGCGGACACGGCAGGGGTCGGCTTGTGCGCCATGCTGTCGATCAGGCGCTCCAAACGCTCGACGTCCAGAGAGGAAAGGATGAGGTTGGGGCGTGCAGTCATTGTCGTGATCCTGAAAATCCTGTGGTGAAAGTGAAGCGCGCCACAGGCTCCACGTGGGGGACGGGAGCGCTGCAGCGCGGTCTTGGTCATCGGACGATACGGTGAATGGCGCGAAAGGTCAAAATTTGAGCAGTCGGGTGTGCGGAGCAAGCGGCGTTGAAGACCGGATGTCAGCCCGTCACCCGCCCCAGCCCCATGGCCTCCAGCCGCACTACATCAGCCTCGTCGATGCCCAGTCGCCTGGCCATCTCGGCCTGACTGATGCCCTGCAGTCGACGCCAGGTGCCGAGCAGGCTGCCGGCAGGACTGGTCAGGGGGGAGAGGGTGGGGGCAGGCCGCGGGGGCAGCACGCTCATGGCATTGACCTGGCGCAGATACTCCAGATAGTCCTGATAGGGGATCACGGCGTAGCAGGGCTCGCCGTTGCGGTACACGAACTGCACGTCTTCCGGAACCTTCATGGGGCACGCACCGATTCTCTTGGGAGGAGGTGCGTGGATGCTAAGTCCGACGCTTCGCGAGTGTAAACTTGTCGCCGTTGAAGCATCCCCAATTCGGCCCCAAACGGGCCGGTGCTTGCCGTGGGACAGCCGGCACAGGCCGCGCTTGCCAGTGTGCTCAGCGCTCCACTACAGTGCCCGCAATTTCCCTCCTCTCGCGCCCTGGCCATGAATACCGACACCCCCCGCCGCCTCTGGCTGATCAGCGCCCTGGGCCTCATGCAGATCTTCGCCTGGGGCGGCACCTTCTATCTGCCGGCCATCGTGGCGACGGCGATCGCCGAGGACACCGGCTGGCCGCTGGTGTGGATCGTGGGCGGTCTTTCCATCGGCCTGGTGGTGGCCGGTCTGGTGGCCCCGCGCGTGGGCATTGCCATCGACCGCCACGGCGGGCGTCAGGTGTTGATGCTGGCCTGCCTGATCCTGGCCGCGGGGCTGCTGGTGCTGGCTGCCGCGGGAACGCTGTGGCTGTACCTGCTGGGTTGGATGCTGCTTGGCGTGGGCATGGGCGCAGGACTCTATGACGCGGCCTTCGCCACGCTGGGCCAGATCTTCGGCATGAAGGCTCGTTCCGCCATCACGGCGCTGACTCTGTGGGGCGGTTTCTCCAGCACGGTGTCCTGGCCTCTCTCTGCCTGGTTGCTGGAGCGTCTTGGCTGGCGCGGCACCTGTGTGGTCTATGCCGGTATCCTGGCGCTGTTCTGCCTGCCCATGCTGCGCCTGGCGCTGCCGGCCTGGCTGCGACGCTCGCGGCGCAGTCTGCAGCAGGCGACGGGCGTGGCCTTCGCGTTCACGCCCCTGGAGCAGCAGCAGAAGCGGCTCATGATGCTTTCCCTGATGCTGGCCGGTGCCATTGGCGCGTTGGTGTCGGTACACCTGATCCTGCTGCTTTCCGGAAGGGGCTTGAGCATCGAGGAGGCGGTCTGGCTGGGGGCGCTGATCGGGCCGGCCCAGGTGGGCGGGCGCATTCTCGAGGCCGCCAATCGCGAGCGTCATCACCCCTTGTGGACACTGACAGTCGCCGTGGGCCTGATGGCGCTCGGAATGGGCCTGCTGGCAAGTGGCTTTGCCGTCACTGCCCTGGCCATCCTTCTGTATGGAGCGGGCAACGGCATTCTCTCGATCGCCAAGGGCGCGCTGCCGCTGGCCACCTTCGGCGTTGAGCGTTACGCCCGCGTCATGGGCCAGCTGGCGCGGCCGTCCTTGCTGGCGCAGGCGCTGGCTCCCGCGCTGATCGCCTGGCTGATCACGGACGGGGACCCACGCGTGCCCTTGCTGGTGCTGGCGGCTCTGGCCGGGGCCAATGTGCTGGTGGTGGCGCAGCTGTGGCGCTTGCGCCGCGCCAGTGGCAAGCTCGCGGTACCCGTCCCCGATATGCAGCAACAGGAGTGAGTCATGACCGTTGTCGATCCCGCGTTTTCCACAGCGCAGTGCAGCAGCGACCTGCACACCAGTGCCGCGCTGCTGATCTCCGTCTTCGGCCAGCCCGCCCATGCCGGGGCTGAGGTCACCAGTTACCGCTGGCAGCTGGCCTTCGAGGACGGCAGCCAGGCGCGCATCTTCACCGAGCAGTCAGGCGCGCACAGCGCGGCGACGCTGCTGTGCTGGCGCGTCGAGTCGGATTGCGCGTCAGCGCTGGCTCGCGTCCAGCAGGCCATGCAGGCGGGGGCGGATTACTACGAAGGCACCTTGCACCCGGAGCTGTTCATCCGCCGGAATGGCTGATTGCCATTCAGTCGCCTCCCGTTTCCGGCTGGCCCCAGAGGTTGTTGCGGCTCATGAAGCGACCCTGCTGGTAGTGTTCGTAGGCCGTCGCGCTCAGCGCGACGCCGGTGACTCCTTCCAGCACCATCACACCTTCCATCAGGGTGCGTTGCCAGGAAACGCCGACATCCAGCTCTTCCAGCACGGCGTGATAGGCCGGGTTGTCGACCACGCTCGCCGGAAAACCGCGTTCGGCCGTGTGCGTCATCAACAGCAGCCAGCGCTTCTGCAAAGGGTGCATGGCGTTCCAGAACTGCCCGCCCAATGACACATCCCCGTGCAGAAAGCTCAGCACGCCGTTGCTGTAGGCCGCTTCCTGGCCCTTGACCACTTCGGCGGCGAAAGCGTCGCTGTGGGGCGGCAGGCGTCCATGCCAGGCCTCGATGAGGGCGCGGGTGTAATCCGCTGCCACGCCCTCGCTGTCGGCCTGGCGCTGGCGTTCCAGAAAGGGGGCGGCGGCCACTGGATCGCCGCTCATCGTCAGGTCGCGTGCCAGGGCACCCAGAAAGCCCACATGCTTGGGACGGATCAGCAGCTCCTGTTTGCGCGCCTCGATGGCCTGCTCCGGCGGCAGCAGGGCGATGCGGTAACTCCACAGTTCGTCGGGGGATATCTCGAAGGGTCCCACAGCCGCTGCCTTGTCCAGGAACTGTGCCGCTTCGTCGTAGAGCCGGGCACCGAGCAGCAGTTGCGCGTAGTGGGCCATGGCGAAGGCGGGCGGATTGCCGGACAGGATCTGCTGCCGCAGCAGGGCCTCCTCCTGCCGGTATTCAGTGCCGGCCATGCGCATCTCGATGGCGCGGATGGTCTCCAGTGCCTCGTGTTCGCGTGCAATCGCGGCCACAGCCCGGTGCACCCCGGCCACCTTCTCGATCAGCGCCTGCTTGTGCGGCAGGCGGGCATACACCGACAGATTGTTGGCCGCTGCGGCCAGGCCCAGCCAGGCATTGACGAAGCCCGGATCCAGGTCGAGGGCTTGCTCATACCAGTTGATGGCCAGCTCCCAGTCGGCAGGATTGAACTGGGCGCTGTGGAATTCCCCCTTCAGGAAGCGGTCGTAGGCCATGGCGTCCTGCGTGCCCCAGTCGTGCATGCGGGCACGCTCCTCGGCGTCCAGATGGATCTCCAGCGCGCTGATGATGTTGCTGACGATGGTGTCCTGAATCGCGAACAGGTCCCCTTCGGCCATGTCGAAGCGGCCCGAGTATTCGTGCACGCCGTCGCGCGTGCGCACCAGATTGACCAGCACCCGCAGGCGATCCTCGGCCTGGATCAGCGTGCCCTGCAGCACATGGCTCACCTGGCGCGGCGCCTCGGGGCTGGCCTGGGTGCTGGCGGGCAGGGCGACGACGCTGAGGGCGTCGAGCATGGACAGATCGTTGATGAGAGTGCTGGTGAGACCGTCCACCAGGTAGCGATTGGTCTCGCTGCCATTGCTCTCGAAGCGCAGCGGGGGCACGCCGATGACCAGGCTGTCGCTGCCACCCGTCAGGCGCTGATTGATCGCCAGCCAGAGCAGCGTCATCAGCACCAGGCTGGCACAGACCCCCACCGCGAGCGGGCGCACATCCAGCAGGGACCAGGTGTCCCGGACCTCCTTGATGAGCGAGGGAGCGGGGGCAGGGGCGGCGTCGCTCTGCAGGCTGATCTGCAGCTTGTAGCCGCGCTTGGGGACGGTGCGGATGTAGCGCTGGCGCCGCACATTGTCGCCCATGGCGGCGCGCAGTTCGGCGATGGCCTTGTGGATGGCGTGGTCCGAGGCCACCGAGCTCCAGAAGCGATCCAGCAGCTCGTCGGTGGTGACGATGCGCTCGGCATGCTCGGCCAGGTAGAGCAGCACCTCCATGCTGCGCGGCGAGACCTTCTGCTCATTGCCGTCCTGGGCGATGGTGCCCGCCCCCGGCGTGACCGTGAAGGGGCCGATCCGGACTGACACATTCCTGCTTTCCTGCATGGCAACTCCGTGGGTGCGAATTGGTGCGCCTGCACAGACGCAAGCCCTCTTTTGGTTCGTGACGCTGCCTTGAGGGCTCGGGCAGCGCGCTGTGGCCGTGTGGCAGGAAGGTATTTGCAAGATAAGTACCAGCGGGAAGGCCGGGGAGAACGCGCGGGAAGCTCCGGAATGCGCGGCGGGGAGCTTCAGGAGAATTCCGGAAGAAGATTGGGAGGCAGCAGGAAGGAAATTCAGCGCGGGCCTGGCCAACACTGCGTCCATGTTCCGCAGCAGCGCCAGCGCCCCGCCGGGCCGGCATGCCGCAGACAGGCCACGAGGCCGCGACGCCAACGCCACCCGACACGAATGGAGCAAGCACCATGTCAAACCCTGTCAGTCGCCGTGAATTCATGAACCTGCTGGGCGCCACCTTCGGCACCGGCACCCTGATCCGCGTCAGTTCGGCCCTCGGCCTGTTGCCGGCCGTGGCGGCGCTGACGCGACCCGTGCTGGCGGCGCCCGCTCCCGGAGCAGGCAAGGTGGTCGTGCTGGGCGCCGGGATCTCGGGGCTCACCGTGGCCTGGGAGCTGAGCAAGGTGGGCTATGACGTGACGGTGCTGGAAGCCTCCAACCGTGCCGGCGGCCGCATCATGACCGTGCGCTCGGGCGACGTGGTGGACGAGATCGGCAACCGCCAGGTCTGCGAGTGGGACAACGAGCCCCACATGTATTTCAACGCCGGCGCTGCCCGCATTCCCAGCACCCACCGCAACCTGCTCTCCTACTGCAAAGAGCTGGGCGTGGACCTGGAAGTGTTCATCAACGAATCCAAGACGGCGCTGATCCAGGACGACGCCATGCTCGACGGCAAGCCCCTGCGCAATGCCGATGTCTCCACCAATGTGAGGGGCTTTCTGGGCGAGCTGTTCGCCAAGTCCTTCACCACGGCCCAGCTCGAGCAGCCCTTCACCGAGTCGGAAGCCGAGACCATCCTCGGCCTGATCCGCGGCTTCGGCTCGCTCAACCGCGACATGAAATACACCGGCAGCAACCGCAACGGCTATGCCAGCGGCGGCTTCATCGACCACGGCGTGCAGAAGGAGATCATCGAGTTCAAGCATCTGATGAAGAGCCGGCTCATCGGCAACACGCTGTCCGCCAACGAAGGCGAGACCGGCCCGATCCTGATGCAGCCCGTGGGCGGCATGGACCGCATCACCGCCGGCTTCACCCGTGCCCTGGGCGAGCGCGTGAAGTACCAGACCCCCGTGCTGTCCGTGAAGGTGCGCGCCGATGGCGTGGACGTGGCCTACCTCCAGGACGGCGCGCCCCAGACCATCGCCGCCGACTACTGCTTCAACTGCATCCCCGCGCACTTCATGGCGGGCATCGAGAACAACCTGCCGGCCGAGTACATGCAGGCCATGAAGTACATCCGTCGCGGCGAGGCCATCAAGGGCGCCTTCCAGGCCAAGGAGCGCTTCTGGGAGAAAGAGGAGATCTACGGCGGCATCAGCTGGACCAGCGCGCCGATCCGCCAGCTCTGGTACCCCAGCCACGGCATCCACAAGGAAAAAGGCGTGATCCTGGCCGCCTACGATTTCGGCAACGGCATGGAATACACGCGCATGACCCAGGCCGAGCGCGTGGAGTGGCTGCTCAAGGGCGGCGAGAAGCTGCACCCGAACTACCGTCAGCTGGTGGAGAAACCCATCACCATCGCCTGGCACCGCATGAACCACATGCTGGGCTGCTCGGCCCGCTGGGGCCGCTCCGGCGGCGGCATGACGCCCGAGGAAGAGGCGCTCTACCACACCCTGCAGGCACCGGCGCTGGGTCGGCACTACATGATCGGCGACCAGATCAGCTTCCACGGTGCGTGGCAGGAGAGCGCCATCCTGTCGGCCCACTGGGCCCTGGCCGACATGGAGCAGCGCGTGCGCAGCGCCGCCTGATGTTTCCTCGCTGCCCGCTGCGGCGGGCTGCACAGACCCCTGAACGGAGAAGATCGACCATGAAGAATTCTGCTGTGACCGTTTCCAGCCTGGTGCTGGGCTCCCTGCTGGCGGCCCCGGCGCTGGCTCAGTCCGAAGTCGCCGAGTATTACAACGACCGCTACTGCATGACCTGTCACGGCGCCGATGGCATGGGCAGCGAGGGCATCAGCGCGCCGCGTCTGGCGGGCATGGAGCCCTGGTACCTCAAGCGCCAGCTGGAGAACTTTCGTGCCGGCGTGCGTGGCACTCACCCGATGGACCTGCAGGGCCGCGAGATGCAGCCGATGGCAGTGCCGTTGACGGACGCTAGCATCGCCGAGCTGCTGGAGTGGATCGGCGGCTGGGAGTACAAGCCTGCCGAGATCACCCTGCAGGCCGACGCTGCCGCCGGTGCGCCGCTGTACGCCGCCTGCGCCAGCTGCCACGGCAGCAATGCAGAGGGCAATGAGGCGCTGGGCGCTCCGGCCCTGGCAGGCCAAAACGACTGGTACCTCGTCACCCAGCTGAAGAACTTCAAGGCGGGGTATCGCGGCACGCATGCCGATGACACTTACGGCGCGCAGATGGCGCCGATGGCGGCGGCCCTGTCGGATGACACGGCCATCCTCAACGTCGTCAGTTACATCAACACACTCGGCCGCTGAGCCCGGAGTCGCCCATGTTCATGATCAAGCCCAAGCGCACCCCCCTGTTGCTGCTGCCCGGCCTGCTGGCCCTGGCGGGCTGCGGTGCCGACGACATGGCCACCACGGTGGCCGCGCAAGAAAGTGCCCCCGCCATCGTGCGCCTGCAGGAAGGCACCAATTTCAAC
>JALREE010000350.1 GCA_023256835.1 Pseudomonadales bacterium
GAGCGCAGTGGCGGCCAGGGGGTAGAGCGTGCCGTTGATCAGCGTGGACTTGCCCGAGCCCGACACCCCGGTGATGCAGGTGAGCAGCCCCAGCGGAATCCGCAGGTCCACCTGCTGCAGATTGTTGCCGCTGGCACCCAGCAGGCACAGCAGCTTGCGCGGGTCGACGGGCGTGCGCTGCAGCGGCACCTCGATCCGGCGGCGACCGGCGAGGTAATCGCCAGTGATGGAGTGTGCCGACGCCAGGATGTCCTGCAGCGCGCCCTGGGCCACGATCTGTCCGCCGTGAACCCCGGCTCCCGGGCCGATGTCGATGATGTGATCGGCGTGGCGGATGGCGTCCTCGTCATGCTCCACCACGATGACCGTGTTGCCGATGTCACGCAAGTGAAAGAGCGTGCGCAGCAGGCGGTCGTTGTCGCGCTGGTGCAGACCGATGGAGGGCTCGTCGAGGATGTACATCACCCCCACCAGGCCGGCGCCTATCTGACTGGCCAGGCGGATGCGCTGAGCCTCGCCGCCTGACAGCGTGTCGGCGCTGCGACTGAGGGTCAGGTAGTTCAGGCCCACGTCGATGAGAAAGCGCAGGCGGTCCTGCAGTTCCTTGAGAATCTTCTCGGCAATGGTGGCGCGCGCGCCGTGCAGGACCAGGGCCTGGAAGTAGGCGGCCGCGTCGCTGATGGTCATGGCCGACACCCCGGGCAGGTTCATGCCCTCGATGTAGACACTGCGGGCAGCGGGTTTCAGGCGCGTGCCCTCACAATCCGGACATGGCTGCGAGCTGAGAAAGCGCGCCAGGTCCTCGCGCACCATGCTGGATTCGGTCTCGTGATAACGCCGCTCCATGTTGGGCAGGATGCCCTCGAAGCTGTGACGGCGCGTGTGCGTATCGCCGCGCTCGTTGAGGAACTGGAAGTCGATCTCTTCGCTGCCACTGCCGTGCAGGATGGCATCGCGATGTTGCGGGTTCAGCTCGCACAAGGGCGTGTCCAGCGCGAAGCCATAGTGCTTCGCCAGCGAGGTGAGCATCTGGAAATAATAGAAATTGCGCCGGTCCCAGCCGCGGATCGCGCCTTCGGCCAGGCTGAGCGACTCATCGGTCACCACCCGTTTCTCGTCGAAGAACTGCTTCACGCCCAGTCCGTCGCAACTGCCGCAGGCACCGGCCGGGTTGTTGAAGGAGAACAGCCGCGGTTCCAGTTCGCTGATGCTGTGGCCGCACAGCGGGCAGGCGAAGCGTGAGGAGAACAGCAGTTCTTCCTGGCTTGAAGGCGAGCCATCCTCATTCATGAAGGCCACCACGGCGAGACCATCGGCCAGCTGCAGGGCGGTCTCGAAACTCTCGGACAGGCGCTGCTGGATGTCGGCACGCACCTTCAGACGATCGATCACGGCCTCGATGCTGTGCTTCTTGTTCTTCTCCAGCTCCGGGGGGTATTCCAGCTCGGTGACGACACCGTCGACGCGCGCGCGGATGTAGCCGTTGCTCTTCAATTCATTGAACACGTGCAGGTGTTCGCCCTTGCGCTCGCGCACCAGCGGAGCCAGCACCATGAAGCGCGTGCCCTCGGGCAGGGCCAGCACCTGATCCACCA
>JALREE010000011.1 GCA_023256835.1 Pseudomonadales bacterium
ACCCTGCCGAATAGTCCTTGCGGATCAGGCTTTCTACTTGTTCGGACACGGCTTCACCTCTGTGGCGATGGCAGGCGATGCGGTCGTTGACAGGACCGCCTCACAGGACTTCTGAGCTGATTTTGAGGCCGCGATTGTTGCTTGTCCGAGTAAAACAGTCAAGTATTCCAGCCCGGCCCACAGCCCTCAGTTGATCTGGTAGCAGGGATTATACGCCCGCCCCCCGAGTTTCATCCTGCCCTGTGCCACGAATCCCTGCAGCAGACGATCCATGGCCTGCAGGACGTCCGCATCGCCATGCAGCTGGAACGGGCCGTGGTCGCGAATCATGTGGATGCCGGCTTCCTTCACGTTGCCCGCCACGATGCCGGAGAACGCGCGGCGTAGATTGCACACGAGTTCGGCGGGAGGCAGGCTGCGGCGCAGATCGAGCCCCGCCATGCTGGTGTGATTCACCACGAAGTGCCGCTTCATTTCCGGCGGAATATGCAGCAGCCAGTTGTAGTAGAAGGCATCGCGGGTGGCCCGACGATTGTTGACGACCGCTTCCATGCCCTCCCGCATGGCGCGGGCCACGGCTACGGGGTCATTGACGATCACCCGGTAATGGCGCCGCACGTCTTCACCCAGCGTGCTCACCAGAAATTCGTCGATGCCGGCGAAATAGTCCTCGCTGCCCGGGCCTGCAGTGAAAATGACGGGCAGGCAGACATCGGCATTGCGCGGGTCCATCAGGGTGCCGACGAGAAACAGAATTTCCTCCAGCGTGCCGACCCCGCCGGGAAACACGATGATCCCGTGTCCCAGGCGCACGAAGGCTTCCAGCCGCTTCTCGATGTCCGGCATGACCACCAGATGGTTCACGATGGGATTGGGCGACTCGGCCGCGATGATGCCGGGTTCGGAAATGCCGATGTAGCGACCCTCGCGATTGCGCTGCTTGGCATGGCCGATGGTGGCCCCCTTCATGGGCCCTTTCATGGCGCCGGGACCACAGCCGGTGCAGATGTCGAGCCCGCGCAGACCCAGCTGATAGCCCACGGCCTTGGAGTAGAGATATTCCGCGCGGCCGATGGAATGACCGCCCCAGCACACCACCAGACGCGGCTGCAGACGCGGCCGCAGCAGGCCTGCATTGCGCAGGAAATTGAACACCAGATTGCGCGTGAGCAGGTCTTCCTCGTCGCTGCTCAGCGCCCTGGCGGCCGCCAGGGCCTCGACCTCGCCGGACAGAAACACCATGTCGCGCAGCACGGCGAACAAGTGATCCCGGACCCCATTCATGACCGTGCCATCGACAAAGGCACAGGCGGGCGCATTCTTCAGGTGCAGCTTGATGCCACGGGCCCGGTGCTCGATCTCGATGCCGAAATCGGCGTAGCGCGCGTAGACCTCGGCGGCGTCGTCCGTCGAGTCATCACAGTTCAGTACCGCAAGAGCGCAACGGCGAAACAGCTCGTAGACGCTGGAGTCCCGTACCTGGCGCAGTCTGTCCACTTCGAGCTGGGACAACAGTTCGAGGGTGCCACGCGGGCTGACCGCGGCGTCGATACGATCGCTGCAGCCGTGCTGGCTGATTGCCGTTTCTGTCATGGGGCATGCTCTCCTGCCACGGGAAACGCTTTCGCGCTGGGTTCGCACACTCGGCTGGGGTACCATGAGCCCCGGCTCTGCGAAGGGCCGCAAGCTATCATCAAACCAGCGAGGATGTCATGCAGTCACAAGCCCCCGTCAATCCCAATACCCGGCTCGGCGACGACGAAGAGCAGAACTACGACCTGTTCATCAGCGAGATTCAGGAAACCGGCAAGGTCTGGGGCCTGAAGGCGAAGGATGGCTGGGCCGTCTGCCCCTCGCTGGAATTCGAGCAGACCGACGTGTTCCCGTTCTGGTCCGACGAGGCCGACGCGAAGATCCACTGCGTGGACGACTGGGCCATCTACACGCCCAGCGCGATCGAGCTGGAAGACTTCGTGGAAAACTGGCTGCCCGGCATGCACGAGGACGAAGTCATGGCGGGCCCCAACTGGGATGCCGAGATGAGCGGTCTGGAAGTGGAACCTGCCGACATCGCCGAGCGCCTGGGCGCCGCCTGAGAACGGCGGCGCATCACAGCGCCGCGTCGTCAGTCCTCGAGTGCCGCACGCCGGCGCTCGAGCTCCTGTTCCGCCTCTTCTCGCGCGTGAGCGATGATGAGCAGCACCTCGTCGACATCCGCACTCTGCAGAATGCCTTCGAACTTGCCTGTCAACCGGCTGTCGGGGCGCAGTTGTCCCTTTTCATACAGGCTCCAGATCTCGCGACCGTATTCGGTGCGGCGCAGCTGCGGCGCGAAGCGGCCGAAATAGCGCGCCATGTTCTCCACATCGCGCAGCAGCATGGCTGCGGCACTGTTGTTGCCCGCCGCATTGACGGCCTGCGGCAGATCGATGATCACCGGCCCGCTGTGACTGAGCAGCACATTGAATTCCGAGAGGTCGCCATGCACGATTCCCGCGCACAGCATCTTCACGATCTCGGTGATCATGCGGGCATGAAATTCCAGGGCGTCTTCGGCGGACAGCGTGACATCGTTCAAGCGCGGTGCCGGATAGCCCTCTTCGTCGCAGATCATGTCCATGAGCAGCACGCCATCGACAAAACCGTGGGTGGCCGGCACGCGGACACCTGCCGCGCCGAGGCGGCGCAGGGCATAGACCTCGGCATTCAGCCACGCCTGCTCGGCTTCCTGCTGACCATAGCGACTGCGCTTGTCCATGGCACGCGCACTGCGACTGTTGCGCACCTTGCGTCCTTCCTGATACTGCACGGCCTGCTTGAAGCTGCGTTTGCCCGCTTCCTTGTAGACCTTGGCGCAGCGCAGCACGCCACCACTGCGCACCACATAGACCTGCGCCTCCTTGCCACTCATCAACTGACTGATCACATCATCGATCAGGCCATCATCCAGCAGAGGTTGCAATCGCGGGGGTACTTTCATGGGCTCCTTTCTCGCTTTCGCGCTTCGACATCACTCATGGCAGGCATATACTGCCAGCGGACAACAATACATCACGGGGAACTACCAATGGCACTGAGCGCCGATCTCATCGCAGAACTCAATACACTGCTGCTTTACAACGTCACCAACCCGCAGGAAGGCATCAAGGTCCACAAGGACGCCGACGTCTCGCGCATCGAGGCGGCACGTCGACTGCATCAGAAGGGTCTGATCACCCACGCCGACGGTGGCTATCTCACCGATCTGGGGCGCGAGGCGGCAGAGCACCTGCACATGGCGCACACCATCCTGACCACGGGCTGAGACCTCAGTCATCCGGCCAGCCCAGCCTTGCCGCGAGGCCGGAGCTGCGCCGCGCCGGGCTGCCACAGCTGCGGGTGAAGGCCTCAGCGCTGGCGAGCAACAGCAGGCGCTGCCGGGCCCGGGTGATGCCGGTGTACAGGAGTTCTCGCAGCAGCAAGCGACTGTCGGGCTCGGTCGGCAACACCAGCAGAACCTCATCGAATTCCGACCCCTGGGACTTGTGCACGGTCATGGCCCAGGCCACCTCGTGCTCGGGCAGCGTCGCTGCCGGAAGTCGACGCACCTTGCCATCCAGCTGCGGGAAGCACGCCTCGAGTCGCCCCTCGGGCGAGCGCCACAGCAAACCGATATCACCGTTGTACAACTGCAGTTCGTAATCATTGGCCGTCACCATCACTGGCGTGCCATGGCCCTGCGTGTCCGCCTCCAGCAGCCCCTGACGCCGCAGTGCCGCCTCCACCTGACGATTGAATTCCACCTCGCCCAGCGGGCCCTCATGCGCCGCGCACAGAATGCGGGCGCGCGCGAACGCGGCCAGCGCCTCGCGCACGTCCGTCTGCGTCAGGCAGGCCGTGTAATGGCGCAGAGCCCAGTCCAGGACTTCGCGCGGCACGCCGGGGCGCTGCAGCGCGCCGGGGTGCAGCCATTGCAGATCGCCTGCTGCGGTGGCCGTCTGCGCCAGCAAGGCCAGCCCCTGCGCGGCGTCGCCGGCATTGACCAGGCGCGCCAGGCGCCCGATGCCACTGTCCGCGGAGAAGCGGTGGCTGTGACGCAGTATCGCGATGGCATCCTGGATCGGCGCCACGTCGTCCTCTGCCGGCAGTGCCTGCGCTGCCTCGACTCCCAGCGCCTGCAGGCGTGCCTGCATGGCGCGGGAACCGGCCAGCGCCCGCCCATGGCCCGTGATGTCGCCCAGCACATTGCCCGCCTCCACCGAGGCCAGCTGATCGCGGTCACCCAGCAGGATCAGGCGCGCCTCGGCCGGCAGCGCATCCAGCACTGCGTGCATCAACGGCAGGTCGATCATGGACGCCTCGTCGATGACCAGACAATCCAGCGGCAGCGGATTGTCGTGCTGATGCCGGTACGGATAACGCGCGACATCCGGCTGCCAGCCCAGCAGACGATGCAGCGTGCTGGCGGCATCGGGCAGTGCCGCCTGCACCGAGGGCGCGAGCTCCAGCGAGTGTCGCACAGCGCGCATCGACTCCACCATGCGGGCGGCCGCCTTGCCCGTGGGGGCCGCCAGGCCGATGCGCAGATCCGGTTGCTGGGCCAGCAGCAGGCTGAGCACCTTCACGACAGTGGTGGTCTTGCCGGTGCCCGGGCCGCCCGAGATCACCACGAAGCGTTGCAGCACGGCCAGAGCCGAGGCCAGCTTCTGCCAGTCCGGTCCTGCGGCGGCCTTGCCCGGCGCAAACATGTCCGCGAGCGCGGACTGCAAGCTCCCGACCTGCACGGCCGGGGGTGCTTGCAGACGCGCCGTCAGTGCGGCGGCGACGGCCGTTTCGTGGCGCCAGAAGCGCTGCAGATAAAGCCGCTCGCCATCCAGAATCATGGGGGCGCGCTCGCCTGGCACCCGGACAACGCAAGTACGCAGCAAGGCCTCGCACCAAGGCTGCAATGCCGGTGCCCGGGTGCGCTCGTCCGCGGTCGCCTGGGGAAACAGGAGCTGCCCGGCCAGCGCTGCCAGGGGCAGGCAGACATCGCCCTGCTGATTGCACTGACTGAGGGCTGCCGCGGTCAGCACGGCCGGATGGTCCTCGTCGAGCCCGGCGGTGCGGGCGATGAAGCGTGCAAAATGCACACTCAGCGCCGACAGCTGGGTGCTCTCGTGCAGCATGGCGAGCAGGCTCATGCGCGCGCCTCCCCACCCGCCATGGCGCGCCGCAACAGCAGCTCGAGCCTGGCAATGAGTGACACCGGCGGGCAATCGTGGAAGACACCGCTGGCGGGGCCATGCTCCACACGCAGTCCGCGCAGGAAGAGATAGAAGGCACCGCCCATGTGACGTGCGTAGGAATAGTCGGGCAGTCGCTGCTGCAGATAACGGTGCAGGGCCAGCACATAGAGCAAGGCCTGCAGGTCGTAGCGACGCTCGAGCATGGCCCGCCGCAACTGCGGCGGCGCATAGTCCTGCAGCGCGTTGCCCAGCAGATTGCTCTTGTAGTCGGCGATGTAGTAACGCCCGTCGTGCTCGAACACCAGGTCGATGACTCCCGTGATCAAGCCGCGCAGATCCTCCCCCTGCACAGGCTGCAGGGGCTCGCCGGCATACTCTTCCAGCAAGGCATTGAGTGCCGCCAGATCCACTCGCTCGATGGCGAAGTCGAAGGCCAGCTCGTTCAGTCGCCGACTTCGTGGCAGCGCCGCCAGGCGCAAACCCGTGGCGGTCAGCGGTGTCAGCACGATGTGGCGGATCCAGCTCACCAGCGTCTCCTGCTGGGCGCGGGCATCGAAGCCGTAGCGTGGCGCGAAGCGGGCATTGAACTCGAGTGTCTGTGCGCGCAAGTCGCCCTGAAAATCCAGATGTTCCAGAATCTCGTGCAGGAACAGGCCCACGTGGCTGCCCGCGACAAACTGCAGGATCGCATCCTGGCTGGCACTGCTCCTGCTCGCAGCGGCGGGCTGATGCACATCGCGGGTCAGACTGCTGAAGCTGCTGATGCGCCAGTCCGTGGCGATGCGCGCATGGAAGGCCCTGGCCTGCAGATTCAGCGGCGCGCTGGCGGCAAGGTCGTCACAACGATCGTCCGCAAGCACAGGCAAGGGCTGCACGGCGATGGCATCGGGCGCTGCAGCCGCCAGGGCCTGCAGGGCGGCGGCAATGCCGGCGTCGTCCAGTGGCTCCTTGAGTGGAGCGAGCAGCAGGTCTTCCGGCGCCTTCTGCGAGAGCAGCAGCCAACTCAGCGCCGAACTGCCGGCATCGGCATAGCCGACATTGCCCCAGGCCAGATAAAGGCGGGCACAGGCGCGCGTCAGGGCCACATAGGCAAGTCGCACATCCTCCGCCAGACGTTCGCGATCAGCCAGTGCCAGTGCCGACTCCGCAGGGGCGCCGAAGTCCAGCACCGCGCGCTCGTCGCTGTCGTGATACTGGAGGCAGGAGCGGGCGGCGCCACGGTTCACCGGCCGCGCTCCCCACAGGAAGGGAGCAAAGACAATCGGGTATTCCAGGCCCTTGCTGGCATGAATGGTCACGATCTTCACCAGCGCCTCGTCGCTCTCCAGCCGCAGCTCCGTTTCCTGCTCCTCGGGCTTGACGATCTGCTGCGCGAACCAGCTCAACAGGGCTTCCTGCCCGGGGCTGCTGCGGGCGCTCTGCTGCAGCAGCTCACCCAGATGCAGCAGATTGGTGAGCCGCCTCTCCGCCCAGGACATGGTGGCCAGACGCAGGCCGATGCCCAGATTCTGCAGCATGGCGTGGAACATCCCCATGAAGCCGCGCCGCTGCCAATCCTCGTTCAGCGCCCCCAGCTGCTGCGTCCACTCCAGCCAGGCTTGCTCGTCTGACTGACGCCGCGCGATCTCGGTGTAGTCCAGGGCCAGCAGACTGCTGGCCAGCGCCGCGCGCAGCGCCCGACGGTCCCGGCAGTGCACGATGCCGCGCAGCACTTGCAGCAGGCCGAAGGCTTCGTCGCTGCTCAACACATTGTCCCTGCCGGCCGTCACGGCATTAATGCCACGCCGCATGAGCGCCTCGCGCACCGTGCGGCCCTGATGGGAATCCCGCACCAGCACAGCGAAGTCCCCCGGCACCACCGGGCGCCCTCCCAGCGTCACCTCGCCACGGGCACTGCCGGCCAGCAGGCGCACAATCTCCTGTGCGACGCACGCACTGAGCAGCGCCTCGGCATTGCGCTTGCTGCGTGCGCGTCCCTGCTCGTCTGCGGGGATCTGCCACCACTGCAAGGGTGCCCCCGCGTGACCCGCTTCGCAGAGCAAGGCGTGCTGTTTCGGTGCCGCCGCCACGGGGGTGAAGCCGATGGCCTCGGCAAGCACAAAGGGCGCCGGCCGCTGCTGGAACACGGTGTTGACGGCAGCAATGAGCGCGGGCGTGGAACGCCAGTTCGTGTCCAGGGTATACAGCGCGGACCCGGCATCACAGCGTGCCATGGCATAGGCGAAGATGTCCCCGCCACGGAAGCTGTAGATGGCCTGCTTCGGGTCCCCGATCATGGTCAGCGACAGCGCCTCGGGCACGGCCTGTGTGGACCCCGCACGATAGAGTCGACGGAAGATGCCGTACTGCAGGGCGTCGGTGTCCTGGAACTCGTCGATCATCGCCACCGGGAAGCTGCCACGCAGCACCTTTGCCAGCGCCTCGCCGCCAGCACCGTGCAGGGCGTCGTGCAGGCGCGTCAACTGGTCGCTGAAACCAAGGCTGCGCGTGGCGGTCTTGACGGCATCGATCTGCGCGCGCGCGGCGCGGGTGGCGTCCTGCAGCACCACCAGACGCACGCCGAGCAGGATGTCCTGCACAGCCTCGTCGACGGCCTGACATGCCACGAAGAACGGGTCCATCAGCGCTGAGTCCTTGTCCCGCTTCGCAGGCGTCGAGCCAGCGCGCAGGGCGGCGGCACTCAGAATGGACAGGCGTGCAGGAACATGGAGCAGTTCCTCGCTGCGCAGCCAGGCATCGAGCAAGGCCAGGCTTGTCTCCAGATGCTCCAGGCAATAGTCGCTGTTCCTGGCCCGGGACAAGGCCGGTGAGCGCAGCAGACTCTGCGACAGGGCGGCGTGGCGCGCCTGCCACTCGGAGGCGAGTGCCTGCAATGCCGGCCGCAGAGCCTCCCAGCGCGCAAATTGTTCATCGAGCGTTCCTGTCACCTGTGGCAGGACGGACTTGCCGTGGGCGTCGCGCAGGACGCGGTGTTGCGCCAGCAAGGCATCAATGCCTGTGAACGCACGCGCCAGAATGCCCAGATGCAAGGCATTCAGGGCATAGGTATTGCGTCGCCACCAGTCCTTGAGCGCGTCCTGCCAGAGACCGTCTTCGTCGGTGATCAGCTGCATGTCGAACGGCTGACCGCTGTTGAACGCATGGTCTGTCAACGCGCGCTGGCAAAAGCCGTGAATGGTGTAGATAGCGGCCTCGTCCATGGTGCGCACGGCAAGCTGCAGACGCTCGCATTGCTGCGCGCGCTCGACCTCGGCCAGCGTGCCACGCCGGGCCAGCAGCGCCAGCAGGAAAGCGTCCTGTGGTGGGGTCTCGGCGTCGCGCTCCACGCGCTGCAGCCACTGCAGCGTCTGCTGCAGACGCTGGCGAATGCGTCCGCGCAGCTCTTCCGTGGCGGCATTGGTGAACGTCACCACCAGAATGGCGCTGACGGGCACTCCCTCCAGCACATGGCGCAGATACAGATTGCTGATCGCGTAGGTCTTGCCGGTGCCGGCACTGGCCTCGATCAGGCGAAGGCCCTGCAGCGGCATCGCCAGAGTGAGCTCGGCATCGAGGATCTGCAGGGGGCTGGCCGCCGGCGTCATGAGACCTCCCGAGCGGCAAGCAGCCGACCATACACCTGCTGCGCCAACGCCTGATGTTCCGGCAGCTCGATCGGCGCGCCCTCACAGCCGCGCATTGCCAGTTGCAGGTAAGGGTCCTCGGCGTCGCCGCGGGACGGGTCCCCCTCCCAGGCCTTGTGCGCCTGTGCCGACCCTTTGCTGCTCAGCGCATAGCTGGCGGTGGGGAACAAGGGCAAGGGACGACACAGACCCTGCAGATACAGGGCCAGGTAGTCGGCGAGCCACTGCCTCGCTTGCGCGCTCGGCAGGGGCAGCAGGCAGAGACTGTCATCGCCGCAATGCAGCACACTGTGCTCGCCAGGCGGCAACTGCTCCGTGGCGCACAGCGCCAGATGCTCCAGCCAGAGGCGCAGGGCGTACTTGGGCTTGAACTTCGCGCTGGTGCAATGCAGCAGACCGAGCCCCGGATGGCAGTGCGGGATGAGCGCGTGCAATGGCAGCACGTCCTGCGGGGCACCGGCCACGGTCAGACTCAGGCTGACATGACGCCGTTGCGCGGGCACTGAGCGCCAGTGGCTCAGACGGGCCCACAGGTCCTGCATCCTGTCCTGGGCCTGTGTGAAGGCCAGCGTCGCCTGGCTGCCGTGGGGCAGCAGCCCCTCGGCCGTCAGGCGTTGCTGCAGGACCTGCACGGCGTCATCGCCCTGCATCCAGTGGTCCACCAGGGCCTGCCCTACCTTCCAGGACGCCAGCCCGCGCAACGTGAAGACCTCTTCGTCCTCGGCCGCTTCGTCCTCCGGCAGATGCACGCGCAGACGGGTGTTGAAGAAGCCCTTCACCGGATGTTCCAGGAAACGCAGCAATTGCGTCAGGTCGACGTGGGTGACGGGCTCCGACAAGGGCTCGAGCCGCGTGTCCGGCCAGGCTGGCAGTAAGGCCGTCCGCTCTGGCGTGGCGTGCAGCGACTGCGCCACCTGGCACCACCAGGCATCGTGTCCTGCCGTGACGCGCTGCGCCTGATCGGCCTGAAAGTGGCGCCAGCTGAAGGCCTGCATGGGCTGGATGCGAGTGATGCACGCGCTCATGGGCGCATCCCCGCCATGGCGAGGGATGTAATGCGCATCGATGCAGTCGAGCAGTTCACGCAGCAGCACGGAGGGCTGGCATTCAGAGTTGTCGGTGAGACTGCGACCGGTATAGCTGAGATACAGGGCCTCGCGCGCACACAGCAGGGTCTCCAGCAACAGATAGCGATCCTCATCGGCCTTGCGGGGGTCGCCCGAGCGCGGCTGCAGCGCCATGGCGTCGAAGGAAGGTGCCGAATCCCGGCGCGGAAAGGCGGTGTCCTGCATGCCCAGCACGCAGATCAGCTTGAACGGCAGGCTGCGCATGGGCCGCATGCCGCAGAAGCTGACCCCGCCACTGAAGAAGCGATTGTGCACGCTGCGCGTCCCGAGTCGCTCCTCCAGACACTGACTCAGCAAGGCCGCCGAGAGCACCTGGTCGCCCGCCAGCGCCTGCAATTGCGCGATCTCGTCACGAATCTGCTGCACCCGGTCTTCCTGTTCGTCAGCCTGCCCGAACAGCTGATCCAGCAGGCGATTCAGGTCAAGCTGCCATTGGCGGGCGCCACGCGGGCGCTGCAGCTCCTGGCTCCAGAAAGCCAGCACCTCCAGCAGGTCCATGAAACGTCCCAGCATCACGGCACGATTGCCGGTGGCACCCGCTTGCGGCGCGATGCCCTGCCACAGGTCGTCATCGCCCAAGGCATAGGCGGCCAGCAGTCGTTCCAGCGCATGGGCCCAGGTGTTCTGCTGCGTGGCGGGCAGTTGCAACGCCGCCTTGTGCGCGGCGTGCAGCCCCCAGCGCGCCTGTGCCGCCCGCAGCAGGGCCTGCAGCTCTTGCTGTGCCACGCTGTCGAGGCCCCAGGTACTGGCGACACGTGGCACCTCGATGATCGAGAGCACCTCGGAAAAGCTGAAACGCGCCGCCGGCAAGGCCAGCAAGGCAAAGAAGACGCGAATCAGGGGATGTTCGTCCACGACCGTGATGTCCGAGAGATTCCACGGAATGAAGGGCCGTGATTCATGGCTGTCGCGCCGGAACACGGCGTCGATGGCGGGCGCATAGCGACTGATCTCGGGCACGATCACCAGAATGTCTTCCGGCTTGAGGCTGGCATCGTCCGCGAGTCGCTGCAGCAGGTGATCGTGCAGCACCTGACATTCGCGCAGCGGGCTGTGACAGATGCTGATCTGCAGCGACGAGTCCGGGTCTCGCGTGCACACGCCCTGCTCCAGCCCCAGCATGTCGCTTTGCAGTTGATGCAGGAGAGAGTCGGTGCCGGGCTGACGGTAGTCCTCCCAGGTCACGGCATCAAGCAGGTCGTGGTCCAGCAGCTGGTCCTGGAAGGCCTGCCCCTGCCGTCCCCAGGAGGCGAGCAATTCGTTTCCGGTCTCCAGCAGAGCAGCGGTCTGGGGTGCCGCAAGCCGCTGCCGTGCGAGCGCCTTCTTGCTGCGCAGATCGGCCCAGTACTGATCCGTCGGGCTGTGCTGGTAGAAATGGATGTCGATGTGGGCCGCCAGCGCCTTGAACACCTGCACGAACAGCGCCGGCAGACTGCTCAGAGCGAAACAGGACAGCCGGGCAGGCAGTTGCAGCGCGGCTATGGCCTGTGGCTGGGCGGTCTCGAGCACCTGCAGGAGCTGATCCAGCAGCGCCACGCGATGGGCACCGCCACAGCGCGCCACCAGGACGCGCCACAGCACGGGCTGCCACACGGGATAAGGCGCGCCGGGGGGCATGACGGGAGACCCTGGCCTGCTCCAGGCGCGGATCCAGTCGGGACGGTAATACTGATAGCGATCGAAGACATCGGCGATGCGTTGTGCCAGCTGCCAGCGCTTGACCTCCGAGGTGTCATCGCGAAGATAGCGGCTCAGCTCCTCGAATCCCGCCGTGGGCAGCAGGGCCGGCAGCGCCGCAAAGATGTGCCAAGCGGCCTGCTCGCGCGAAAGTGGATCTTCAGAGGGGGCCACGGTCGGGTCGAGACTGTGAGCCCTGGCGGCCACTTGCCAGATCCACGCGGCAGGCAGCGGGAATTCGATGTTGGCCGCGACGCCGTGCTCCATGGCGATCTGCAGGCCGAGCCAGCGACGCATGGCATTGCCCGGGACAAGGATGAACTCGGCATGGAAAGGATCACGCAGCGGGCTTTCCTGCAGCCTTGCACACAGCTGTTGCTGCAGGCTCTCCACACGATTGGAACAACTCAGCCAGAACCCCATGCAGCCCCCTCCCTGGTCTGCAGTTCAACGCAAGGTGCGGAAGAACGCGCGCACGTCTTCCAGCAGCAGTTCCGGCTCTTCCATGGCCGCGAAGTGCCCTCCCCTGGGCATCGGCGTCCAGCGCACGATGTTGTAGCTGGCCTCGGCCCAAAGTCTGGGCGTGAGGTAGATCTCGGCGGGAAAGATGGCACCAGCGGTCGGCACGCTCACGAAGCCGAGCGGCTCCTGCATGGCGACGTTGCGATTCTCGAAGTAGATGCGCGCCGAGGACGTGATGCTGCCGGAGAACCAGTACAGACTGATATTGGTCAGAATCTCGTCCTTGGTGAACTTCTCCTCCAGACCGAAACCTGCGGGCAGACGGTGATCGATATCGCTCCAGCCATGAAATTTCTCGACGATCCACGAGGCGAGCCCGGCAGGCGAATCATTCAGAGCGACCCCGATGGTCTGGGGCTTGGTGCCCTGAATCTGCTGATATCCGACCTCGTCCAGCATGTAAGCCTGGCGTTGCTCCCGCGCGGCCATCTCGGCTTCGGGCACTTGCGCCGTGATCGTCTCGTCGGCAGGCTGATTCGCCAGGACGAAATTGGAATGCAGGCCGATCAGACGGTCGGCATAGCGATGGGCATGAATGCGATTGATGATGGCGCCCCAGTCGCCGCCCTGCGCGCCGTAGCGCTCGTAACCAAGGCGCTGCATCAGCGAAGCGAGGGTGTGCGCCATGCGTTCCGGATTGTAGCCGCGCTCGGTTGGCTTGCCGGAAAACCCGAAACCGGGTAGCGAAGGTGCCACCACGTGAAAGGCATCGGCCGGATCACCACCATATAACTCTGGTTGGGTGAGGGGGCCGATGATCTTGCGAAATTCGGCAATGGAGCCAGGCCAGCCGTGCGTCAACAACAGCGGCATCGCATCTGCATGCGT
>JALREE010000014.1 GCA_023256835.1 Pseudomonadales bacterium
AGCGGCACCGTCGGACTGCTGGGCCAGCAGCACCTGCTGAGCCTGCGCAGCCGTGACCGGCAGGATCAGCAGCCCCGCACACAGCAGCAAGAGAAGTCTGCGCGCGAGGCGGCACTGCTGGAAATCCGATGAAGGCACGGCGTTTCTCCCTGATCTAGGCGAAGTGCAACCCGTGCAGCAAGGGCACCGGCGCGGTTTACTGGGAAACGGGCTGCACGTCGACGCGCACTCGGACGAATTCCCCCGGGTCGTCGTCCATGCGCACCGAATAGTCCTTGTCGTGGTAGCGATAGCGGACCTGATAGCCCAGCAGGCGCTCTTCGTCATGGTAGTAGTAGACGGTCTCGCACTGGCGCACGGTCTCCACCTCGGTGACTCGCCCGCGACTGCTGGCGGCGACTATATCACGTCCGATGGAGTGCCCCAACACGGCACCGACCACCGCGCCGACGCGCTTGTTGGACTTGTCGTGACCTACCGCATTGCCCAGGGCACCGCCGATGATGGTGCCCAGTATGGCAGGCGTATTGCTCTGCGAGTGGGGCCTGCGGTGGGACACGACTTCCTCTGTCCAGCACTCCTCGCGAGGAACACTCACCTCGACCGTGCGGTAGATCGGCGTGCTCTCGATGACTTCGGCATAGTCGAAGCGTGATTCGGCCAGCAGCGGCGTGGCGAACGCGGCAAGCGCCGTGCCTGCCAGCGCGGCGCGCAGCAGACGAACCAGGGGACGTGGATGCGGACGTGTGTTCATGGTGCTCTCCTCTTTGACGATGACCGCTGTGGCGCATGGGCCGGCGGCGTGGTGGAGTCGCGAATCAGGTGGGTTTTCCGAACTCCTGGCTGGAGTGTGGCAGGGGCAATCTGAATTGTGGCTTAACCATCGGGCAGACTTCGGGCGCCACCTTGGGTGGGTGTTCGCAAGGCTTTGATTTGTCAACAAAGCTGGTTAGAATTGCCCGGCGTTTCAGATCACTCCCGAAGGCCATGCCAAAGAGGATGCGACTGATGCGAGGCCATAATAATTATAAGCAGCGAAGAGAGTCTCCATGTTCAATTACAACAAGTCATTCAGCATCGCCTTTGTTACTACCGTTCTGGTCGCCATTCCCGTCTTTCTTGTCGAAATCCAGTACACCCAAGCCCTCGTGCTCGGTGGCACCCTGCTGATCAGCCTGGCCGCAGCGGCCGCCGCCACGCATCATCGCAAGCCGGCCACCAAGCGCCGTCCCGTGGTGGAAGAGCACCGCGTGCCCTACAACAAATCCCGTCGCGAAAGCGGCAGCGTGAAGTGGTTCAATGCCAGCAAAGGCTTTGGCTTCATCACGCGCGACAGTGGCGAGGACATCTTCGTGCACTTTCGTTCCATTCGCGGCGAAGGCCATCGTGTCCTGCATGACGGCCAGCGGGTGGAGTTCGCCATCAGTGAAGGCGACAAGGGCCTGCAGGCCGAGGATGTCGCCGCTGCCAAGTGAGACAGGTCTCAGTAGTGCGGTGGTCGCTCGTCGGTCAGCGTGCTGCCCTGGCCTTTTTCCGGCAGATTCTCGAGGATGTGCAACAAGCGCTCGCGGTGCAGCAGCAGTTCTCGTTCGAGCGTATCGATCTGAGCCTGCTGCCGCACGACCACGGCATTGAGCTCGCTCAGCAGATCCTCCTGGAAGGCAAACTGTGACTGCAATTCGTAGAGCTGTTCCAGCAATTGTTCGTGAGTCATGGGCATCCTGGGAGTTGGTCAAGGCACGCGCGGGTGGCAATTACAGCATCACCGACGGGCTTGCTGCCAGACTTCACCCGACAGCGATTTCCTGAAATTCACGCCTGCGTGCAATAATTGAGCAATAACGACTGTCAAAGCCTTCACCGGACGTCTTTCAACGGAATCATCGCAGGACTTGTTTATGCAAAAGGCCCCCATCAACTGGACCAACATGCTGCTCTTCACGCTCACGCCCCTGGCGGCGCTGACGCTGGTGCCCTGGTATGGGTTCACCCAAGGCTATGACACGTATGAAGTCGTGGTCTTCGTCCTGCTGATGGGCTATTGCGGCATGTCCATCACGGCCGGCTATCACAGGCTCTGGTCCCACAAG
>JALREE010000085.1 GCA_023256835.1 Pseudomonadales bacterium
GCCGCCGTCCAGCTGGCCCGGATGTCGATCTGGTTCTCGTCCAGCTGCAGGCGCAGGGCGGGAATCTCGAGCTGGCGGGCGTCACCGTTGAAGTCGACGCTCAGACTCGCCTGGTCACGGGCCGGGTCAAAGTCCTGCGCGAGTGCCGCAGCGGCAGGTTCGGGCGCTTCCGGTCGCACATGCAGGTCCAGGAAGTCGTTCAGCGGGAAACGATTGCTCTGCAGGCTGCCCTGCCAGCGCGGGGAGTCGTGCAGGTTCTCCACGGCCAGCCGGCCTTGCAGCTGCAGTGGGTTGAGCTTGAGCGTCAGCTCCTCGATGCTGGCACTGCCGGCCGCGCGATCCACCCGCACCTGCGTCGTGATGTCGAAGACGGCCTGGCGGCCGGCGTCATCCCGTATCACGGCGAAGGCGAGTTGCAGCGGGAAGCGGGTACCGCGCAGATTGGCGCCAGTGGCATCCGCGCGCAGGTCATGCAGGCGCAGATTCAGGCCACGCTGACGATCCTGCAGCGCCAGGCTGGCGTCGCGCACGACGATGTGTTCGATGCGGCTGGAATCCACGAGGCTGTCAGCGCCGGGGCTGCCAGCGCCGGGGGAGGCGCCTGCCGCGCTCCCGGCAGGCGCTGTGCGCTGCCAGTTGCTGCGGCCGTTGTCGTCGACCAGCCAGTTCATGTGCAGGCCTTCGATCTGCAATTCCTGCAGCGCGAGGCGCCCTTCCAGCAGGGCGCGTGGCTCCAGGCGGATGGTCAGCAGGGGCAGTGAAGCCAGTTCCATGGGCGAATCGGGACTGCGCAGGCGAATATCGTTCACGGTGATGCCGAATTCGGGGCGCAGGACCCAGGCAATCTCGCCTGCCATCTCGAGTTGCAGGCCGGTCTGGGCGTTGAAGGCCGCTTCCAGGGCGCTGCGGTAGCGCGCCGGATCGATCAGCACAAAGGCGGCTGCCACGGCGACCACCAGCAGGATGCCGAGGGTGGCAAAGGCGAGGGCAAGCGTCTTGAGCAGTTTCAACATCGTGGGGTTCCGGCGTGCACAAGGCACGCTCCAGCCATGCTTCGAGGAGGCGGAAGTGTAACCCATGGTCGCCGCGCGGTGCATCGTCCCGACCGCGGAAGTGTCGGGAAAATCACGGATTACCGCCATGCCGCCGCCATCCCGGCGAGGTATCCGCGCTTTCAAAAGCCGCTGGCCTGCCCGTATAATGCCCGCCACCTGAAACCGGCCGCACGCGAAGGCCAGGGCGCGAATGCGGGGAGCATCGATGTCATCACGACAAGCCACAGTGGAACGCAACACGAAGGAAACCCAGATCAAGGTGTCCGTGAATCTCGACGGCACGGGCGATCTGCGCTGCGAGACCGGCCTGCCTTTCCTCGATCACATGCTGGATCAGGTCGCGCGCCACGGGCTGATCGATCTCGACATCAAGGCCGTGGGGGACTTGCACATCGATGCACACCACACCGTGGAGGACCTCGGCATCACCCTGGGCATGGCCTTCAACAAGGCGCTGGACCGCAAGGGCATCCGTCGCTACGGCCACGCCTATGTGCCGCTGGATGAAGCGCTCTCGCGCGTGGTGATCGACTTCTCCGGCCGTCCCGGACTCGAGTATCACATTCCCTTCACCCGGGGCGCGGTGGGCGGCTTCGATGTCGATCTGTTCCACGAATTCTTCCAGGGTTTTGTCAATCACGCGCTGGTCACTCTGCACATCGACAATCTGCGCGGCGTCAATTCTCACCACCAGATCGAAACCGTCTTCAAGGCCTTCGGTCGCGCCCTGCGCATGGCGATGGAAATCGATCCGCGCAGCGCCGGTGTCATTCCGTCCACGAAAGGCGCGCTCTGATAGCCAGCATCGCGTCAGCAGGTCTGCATTATGAAGAAAGTGGCCGTGATCGATTACGGGATGGGCAATCTGCATTCGCTGGGCAAGTCGCTCGAACGCGTCGCCGACAACCAGCGCATCGAGATTTCCTACGATCCCGAGAAGCTGCTCAAGTGCGACCGGCTGGTGCTGCCGGGCGTCGGCGGCGTGCTCTGCT
>JALREE010000134.1 GCA_023256835.1 Pseudomonadales bacterium
GGCCATCTCCATCGACCAGAAGAGCGCGAGCCGCAACCCGCGCTCCACCGTGGGCACCATCACCGAGGTCTACGACTACCTCCGACTCCTGTTCGCCCGTGTCGGCGTGCAGCACTGCCCGGCCGACGGCGCTCGCCTGCAGCGGCAGACGTCGTTCGACGGCCAGCATGGCTTACTGCTGATCCGGGAAGCGTTCGGCCATGTTGCAGTCCTGCTCCGAGAAGTAGAGATCGCCGATGTGCTGGCCGTTGGCGAAGTCGTAGGAGTAGTGGATGGTGTCCACCACCTGCAGCAGCGGGGCGAGCGTGGGGCCGAAGCACCAGGAGGCGATCAGGCTGGGCAGCACCGTGTCGAGCTGGGTCTGGGTGATGGCGTTGCCGTCGGCCACTTCGTTCACGTAGGTGAGGTCGATGACGGCATTGCCCTTGTCCACGCAGACGGTACTGGTCCAGGTGGTGATGCCATCGAGCTGCATGGGCAGATTGGCATTCATCTCCGCAATCTGCTGATTGCACTCGTCCATGGTGATGTCGGCCGCCAGTGCGCCCTGGCTCAGGGTGGTGGAGAGGAAGGTCAGAATCAGCAACAGCATTCGCATTGTCGAAATCCTTGTGGGAAATTGAAGTGGCAGGATTCTACCTGCAGCCCGGGTCGAAGGTCACCCGCTTTGAGGTAAGATGCCGGCGTGTTTTCTCTTGCCCTGCCAGGATGCCTGCCCATGACTCTCAACGACGTGCTCCGCCGTCTGCGTTATGCCTTCGATTTCAATGACTCGCAGACGATCGAGGTGTGTGCCTGCGCCGATCATACCGTCAGTCGCGAGCAGGTCTGCGCCTGGCTCAAGCAGGAGGACGCCGAGGGCTTCCAGCCGCTGAGCGACCGCGACCTGGCGCTGTTTCTCACCGGCCTCATCAATGCCCGGCGTGGACGGCGGGACGGGCCTGCCGCCGAGCCCGAGACACGCCTCACCAACAACATGATCCTGATGAAACTGCGCATCGCGCTGAACCTGCAGTCCGAGGATCTGCACGCGCTGCTGGCCAGCACCGGGCTGCAGTTCAGCAATCACGAGCTGACGGCGCTGTTTCGCCGACCCGATCACAAGCACTACCGGCAGTGCGAGGATCAGCTGCTGCGCCATTTTCTGAAGGGCCTGCAGCTGCGTCTGCGCGCGGCAGCAGAACCCGAGCCGGAATCCGTCAATCCGCAGGTGTGGGGGCGCTGAGGCTGCTGGCGTTCGGTGCTGTCCATCCTTTTCTGTCAGAGGTGAAACCATGCGCGACGTGATCGTCAACCGCACTCCCGTGGAGCTGTTCAAGATCCTGAAATTCGAGGGGCTGGCGGGCAGTGGCGCCGAGGCCAAGGCGGTGATCGCCGAGGGGCAGGTCACCGTCAACGGCCAGGTGGAAACGCAGAAGCGCAAGAAGATCGTGGCGGGGGATGTGATCGAGTTTGCCGGGCAGACGCTGCGAGTCGTTGTCGCAGCGTCGTGAGCCCTCAGTTCGTCGTCTGCCTGCGTGCCTCGCAGCGCTGCCGCCACTGCTCCTGAAACTGGGCGACCTGCTGCGTCTGGGCCTCGGCGCCCTGGGCGATCGGCTGGGCCCAGGCACTGTCGACCATGGCCGTGGCCCACGTCAGCAGATCGGACTGATCGCTGTATTCCGCGGTCATCTTGTTCAGCATCAGCATGATGTCGGCATTGCGATGCCGCTCGACCATGATGGTGCTCGCCAGTGCCGCCACGGGCTGGCAGTCGGCCAGTGGCGTTTGCGCCTGCGCCATCTGCAGCAGCCCCGTGCCGAGTGCGATGGCGAGCAGCATGCTCGCGAAACGAGTCTGAGCCAATGTGTGTGTCATCCGGTACCTCCACTGCCAGCGGGATGTGGGGGCGAAATTATTGGCCATGCTACGCGGGACTTCCAGTGCCGGATTACTCCGTGGCCTTGCCCAGCAGGCGCAGCACCGCCGAGATCGTGGCGTGATAGCCGCGTGAGCCCTCGCGCACGAAGGCCCCGTGATCCTCGTTGGCGATGATGCGCACGTTGACTTCGTCGCCGGCGATGATCGCCAGAGCCGGATAGTCCGGCAGTGTCTGCAGCGCCGTCTTGCCCTGGGCCAGCTCGCGCGGCATGGACAGCGGGTAGCGGTAGGTGCTCACGATGTACTCCTGAGGAATGCCCCAGGGCAGCCACTCCAGCGGCGAGATGGCCTTGAAGTTGGCGCCCTTCTCGTCCACCGGTGCGCCAGTGAGTTTCTCCAGCAGCGGTTCGCCGCAGTAAATCTCGCCACTCACGCCAATCGAGTCGATCACGGCAGGGTTGATGTAAGCATCGGCCATCACCAGCGCCTTGGGGTTCAATGCGGGCTCCACGTAGATCTCGCTGTCCTTCGGCAATTGCTGACGCGCAGCCAGCCAGGCGCCGAAATGGCCGCCGGAGGAGTGCCCGACCACGATGGCCTGTTCCAGATCGAGCGGATGCTCCTCGGCAATCTCCACCAGCGCATCGAAGCCATGGGCAATGTCGTGCCAGGTGCCGGGCCAGCCGCCGCCCTCACTGGTGGCGCCGCGGTACTGCATGTTCCAGGAGGCGATGCCTTGCGCCGTCAGGGCCTTGGCCATGGCGCGGTAGCTGTTGATCATGCCGTCGGTGGACATCCAGCATCCGGCATGCAGAAAGGTGACGACGGGAAACGGGCCGTCGCCCTCGGGCAGTGACAGTTCGCCGTACTGCATCGGGTCGGGGCCGTAGGGGATCCTGGTCTGAGCCAGCGCGTCGGTCGCGGCAAGCCCTGTAAGCAGGGTGAGGGACAGCAGCAGGGTCTGAGTTCTTGTTGTCATGGTGCCAGCCTGAGTGAGTGAAAGGTGGCATCAAGGTAGCGCAATCGGGCGGGCTTTGCATGCACGGCAGCGAGGCGGATCGTCCGCCCCGCTGCAGCGCTCAGGCTCAGGTGTAAAGAGACTTGTAAGTCTGGACGAAGTAGGCCATCTCCTCAGGCTTGGCGATGCTCACCCGCGCCCAGGTGGGGTAGGGCTGGAACAAGCGTCCCACGAGGATATTTTGCTCGCGCATGCTGGCCCGGAAGGCCTCGTTGTCGATGCCGGTTTCGAAGAACACGAAGTTGGCATTGGACTTCACGTAGCGCAGGCCGAGTTCGTCGAACATGCCCTCCACGATCGCCAGACCTTCCTTGTTGCGGGCCCGTGCGAAGTCCTGGAACTCCTTGTCCTGGTAGGCCACCAGCGCGGCGTGTTGCGCCAGGATGCTGATGCTGCCCGTCTTGACCATGTCGAGGCGCGCGATCAAGTCGGGATGCGCGAAGCCGAAGCCCACGCGCAGCCCGGCGAAGCCGTGGATCTTCGAGGCCGTGCGCGCCACGATGACATTGTTCACGCCCTCGGCGATCAGCGGCATCATGCTGCTGAACTCGGGATTGTCCACATACTCGTAGTAAGCCTCGTCGATGAACACCAGCCGGTCCTGCGCCACTGTGCGCACGAAATCCTCCAGTGCCTTCTTCTCGATGATCGAGGGAATCGGGTTGTTGGGGTTGCACAGGTAGACCATCTTGGTGTCGGGTCGGATCGCCGCGTACATGGCCTCGAGATCGATGTGCATGTTCTCGTCCACCGGCACATTGATGATCTCGGAACCCATGTCCTCGGCGGCGCGCAGCAACTGGCCGAAGGTCGGGTAGGGCGCCACGATTGAGCCCTTGTCCAGACTGGCCAGGATACCCGCCGCCTGCAACAGTTCGCCCGAGCCGGCGCTGATCGTGATGCTCTCCGGCGTCACTTTCTCTATGCTAGCCTGCAGCTCGAGAATCTGATTGCCGATGCCGCCGTACAGATTGCTCTGACTGAAGGCGGCCTGCATGGCCTCGATGGCGACCTTCGAGGGCCCGTAAGGGTTCTCGTTGGACGACATGCGGATGGGGCCGCTCGGGGCCGCGACCTGCGCGACCGCCGAGTTCATGAAACGCACCGAGGTGTCGGTGAGTCGGGCCGTCAGGGCGGCGCCTGCGAGTGAGGCGCCTCCCCAGAGCAGATTGCGACGATTCAGGACTGGATTCATGGTCATCTCCCGTTTCAGAACGCGTAGGACACTTTGCCGAACCAGCGTGCCCCGAAGTAGCCCACCGGGCTGCCTGTCAGGTACTGACGACTGGTGTTGGCATAGCGCTCCTGGTTGTAATCCCACACCGCCTGCGGCGTCTTGCTCGGGTACTCGTTGAAGACGTTGTCCACGCCGGCGCCGATGCGCAGCGCGTCGGTCGGCGTCCAGGTCAGCTCGATGTTGGTCTGCTGCAACGTGTCGATCTCATTCTTGTAGTAGAGCTGCGTGGTACCGCGCACATTCTCGGTATCCAGCTGCGCCACCACAGCTGCCGGCAGGCCGGAGGTGCTGCTCAGCGTGTACTGCGGACCATAGATCGATTGACGCAGGCTCAGCGAGAAGTCACCCCACTGGATGCGGGCGCCCAGATTCACGCGGAACAGCGGGCTGTCCGTTTCCAGG
>JALREE010000146.1 GCA_023256835.1 Pseudomonadales bacterium
TGGGTGTTCAACTGCAACGCTCCCGACGAGGGCAACATGCACACGTTGCTCCACTGGGCGAACGACGAGCAGAAGGAGAAGTACCTGAAGCCGTTGTTAAAGGGTGTCTCGTCGTCGTGCTTCGCGATGACGGAACCCGAAGTCGCCGGCTCGGACCCGACTCTCATCCAGACGCACGCGATCAAGGACGGCGACGAGTGGGTCATCAACGGCCACAAGTGGTTTATCTCGGGTGCGCGCCGCGCCAAATTCGCCATCCTCATCGCACGCACAGAACTCGACGTGCCGCCGGGCTCGCGCGGGGCGAACACCGCGTTCATCGTCGACATCCCGACGGAGGGCTGGAACGACGTGCGCGAGGTGGAGACTATGCACGGCTCCACGGGTCACTCCGAGATCGTCATCAGCGACCTGCGCGTGCACGACCGGCAGGTGCTCGGCGGGCGCGGCAACGGGCACAGGCTCGGCCAGTACCGCCTGGGGCCGGCACGCCTGGCGCACTGCATGCGCTGGATCGCCCAGGCCGAGACGGCGCTCGACATGATGGTCGACCGCTCGCTGAACCGCTACTCGCACGGGTCGTACCTGGCCGAGAAGCAGGGCGTCCAGTGGATGATCGCCGACTCCACGATGGAGCTGTACCAGTGCAAGCTGATGGTGCTGCACGCCGCGTACCTCATCGACAAGGGCGTGGACTTCCGCAACGAGGTCTCCATGGCCAAGCACTTCGTGGAGGATCGCATCCCCGATCTCGAGCAGCGTCTGCTGACCTCGCTGGAATTCACCTCGGACGAACAGGGTGCCGGCCGCTCCGGCGTCTCCAGCCAGTTCGTGCGGCAATTGTGGGCGGACGCCGAGGCTCATGTGCAGGAGCAGCAGGCCCGCGTCGAGCAGGTGGCCGAATCGAAGGCACCCTGGATATCCCTTGGCGCCGCGACGGCTGCCTTCGGGGTCGCCGTGCTGGCCTTGATGCTGTCCGAAGTCATGCTGTCGGCAGCCAGTCGACTGTTCTGGCCTTTCACGGCCGAACCGCAGGCCGAGATCGCAGTGCAGGAGCAGCCGCGCGAGATCCTGATCAGCCTGGAGCCAGGCGACATCGCCATGCAGCGTGGCGAATCCGCGACCATCGTGGCTCGCGTCACCAATGCCATGCCGAGCGAGATCCAGCTGCGCATCCAGAGCGACAACGTCAATTGGCAGGACCTGAGCATGCCGCAGGAAGCCAGCGGCAGTGACAGCGCCAGCTACAGCTACTTCCTGCCGTCCGTGCAGGAGAGCCTGGTGTACTACGTCAACTTCGAGCAGAACGGCGAACAGCGCTCCGAGCAATTCCGCATCACTGTCTACGACCTGCCCAGGGTCGAGAAGATCGACGTGGCCTATGCTTACCCCGACTACACCGGCATCGCGGACAACACCGAAGAGGACGCCGGTGACATGATGGTGCCCGAAGGCACCCAGGTCAGCCTGCAGGTCAGCTTCAACAAGGCCATCGAGACAGCCAGCATCGAATTCCAGGAAGGTTCCGGTTACAGCAGCATACCCCTGAGCATCGATGGCAGCACGGGCACGGCCAGTTTGACGGTCGCGCAGGACGGGGTCTATCGCATCGTCGCCCGGGACTTCGAGGATCTGGAAAGCAAGGACCCGGCCGATTACTACATCCGCGCCATTCCCGACATGCCGCCCGAACTGGCGCTGCGCAGCCCGGGACGCGACACCGACGTGATGCCGCTGGAGGAAGTGGTGCTGGAGGTCGATGCCAGCGACGACTACGGCCTGAGCGAATTCAACCTGCATTACAACGTGGTGGGCAGTGATGAAGTGGCCGTGGACTTCCTGCCGCCGGAGCAGACCCGCAGTATCTCCGGCGCCGAGATGCTCTATCTTGAAGACCTCGGCGTGGCTCCGGGTGACTTCGTCAGCTACTACCTCACCCTCGCGGACAACAATGGCCTGACGGGGCCAGCCCAGGTCGTGTCCGACATTTATTTCCTGCAGGTCATTCCCACTGACCAGGAGTTCCGCCGTGCCGGCGGGCAGCAAGGCGGGGGGGGTGGCGGTGGCGGACAGCAAGGCGGCGAGAGCAGTGCCCTGGTGACCCTGCAGAAGGACATCATCGCGGCCACCTGGAAGCTGCGCAATGTGCCCATCGACACCGATCCGGCCACGCTGGCCGAGGATATCCGCATCATCGCCGAATCTCAGGCCGAGGCGACCACACGGGCGCAGCAGTCCATCGACCGTCTGGCGGAACGACTGAATTTCTCCGATGACAGTTATGACAATGCGGTGATGAACCTGCAACTGGCCATCGAGCAGATGAATCTGGCCATTGCCGAACTCGAGAAGCAGCAGGTCACCAGCGCCCTCAAGCCGGAACAGGTGGCCCTGCAGTACGTGCTCAAGGCGGAGGCCGAGATCAATCGCACCGACATCAGCACCCAGCAGGCGGGTGGTGGCGGGGGAGGCGGCGGTGCGCAGCAGGAACGCGAGGATCTGCGCGAGCTGTTCGAGATGGAAATGGGCCAGCTCGAAAACCGTTACGAAACCCCGCAAAGTGCCGGTGGCGGCGGCGCCCAGGCCACTGAGGAAGAGAACAAGCTGGAGGAGCTGGCACGTCGCCAGGAGGGGCTCACCCGCGCGCAGCGTGATCTGGCGCGACGTCTGGAAGCCATGAACGAAGAGCAGCGCCGACGCGAGCTGGAGCGGCTGCAGCGTGAGCAGGAGCAGCTGTCTCAGGAAGTGCAGCAACTGGCGCAGCAGCTCTCGCGCCAGCAGGGCGGACAGCGCAGCCAGCAGAGTCAGCAGCAGCCCGGCCCCCAGGGGCCGCAGGGCGGACAGGTCGGCCAGTCCCAGCAGTCCGGACAGTCGCAGCAGAGCGGGCAATCCCAGCAGGCCGGCGCTTCCGGCGGCCAGTCATCGCCAGAGCAGCAGGGCGGACAGCAGACTGCCCAGCAGTCCGGGGGACAGAGCGGGCAGAGTCAGCTGGAGCGTGCCGCGCAGCAAATGGCTGAAGCCGCGCAGGCAGAATCGCCAGCCCAGGCAGCCGCCCGCAGTCAGCGTGCGCTGGAGAGCCTGCGCGAGCAGCAGCGCCAGATGCGCGCCGAGCAGACCACGTCCGTGAGTCAGTTGGCGCAGAATGCCGCGCAGCGCGGCCAGCAGTTGCTCGAGGATCAGCGTGAGTTGCAGCAGGCCCTGGAGGCCGCCAATCGCGAGCAGGGTCTGGGCCAGACCCGGCAGACGGCCCGTGGCGACGAGGAATTGCAGGCACTGGTGGCGGAGCAGCAGCAGCAGCGCCGCGAGCTGGAAGAGATCGAGAAGATGCTGCGCGCCATCATCGCGCGCGGTGAAGCCGAGGATCAGCAGTTGCTGTCCCAGGCCCAGCAGGCCAGCCGCGCCATTCGTCCGCTGCGCGAGACCATGGACACCAGTGGCCGCGTCCTGAGCAATGGCATGGTCAATCTGGCGGTCGATCTTGAACGCGAGGTCGGTGACTCCCTGGAGGAACTGGGCGCCAGTCTGCAGGCCATGAACTCTGCCAACCAGCCGCGCTCTGCCGATCCGATCCAGCAGGCGGCACGCGACGCGGCGGAACTGATGGAGCAGATGCAGGCCCTGCAGAATCAGGTGCAGGCCTTGAACGGCGGCAATCAGAGTGAAGCGTCCGTCGCCCAGATGCGGCAGCAGCTGGAACGCTCGCAGCAACTCTCCCAGCAACTGGCCGAACAGCTGCAACAGCAGCAGATGGCCGAGCGCACCGCAGCCCAGCGCGGCCAGCTGGCCCAGGGTGGTCAGCCCGGTCAGCAGGGGCAGCAGGGGCAACAGAGCCAGGGCGGACAGCAGTCCGGCGGTCAGCAGGGACAGGCGCAGCAGGGCCAGAATGCCGGTGGCGGCGATGGCCGTCCCGGCACGGGCGGCACCACACTGGCGCTGGGCAATGCCCGCTCGATTCGCAGTGAGATCACCCGTCAGGGCATCGAGGATTTCCTGAGTCAGCCGGAACTGTTCGAGGCCCTGCTGCAGCCGATCATGGAACTGGAAGCCGCACTGCGGGCGCAGGCCGAGCTGGACCGCATCAATCAGAAACTCTACGCCTCGGCTGACGAAGACGTACCTGATCAATACCGCCGCCTTGTCGAGGAGTATTATCGCGTGCTGTCCGAGAACAACGGGGCGGGCGGTACGGCACCCTGACGATGAATTTCATTCTGGACCAACACTATCTGGAGGCTATCGCGCAGGGGCGTTTCACCTTTGCCTACGGCCTCAGTCCCTGGCTCGCGCTGCTGCTCGTGGTGGCGCTTGTCGGCGTGGTCTGGTGGTCCTATCGCAAGACCACTCGCGCACTCTCGCCGGCCTGGAAGACGGGCCTGATCACGCTGCGCTCGCTGGTACTGATCCTGCTTTTCGTCTGTCTGCTGCGGCCCGTGGTCACCACAGAGCAGGTCGTGCCGCAGGAGACCTATCTCGCCATCCTGGTCGATGACTCCCAGAGCATGAGCATTCCCGATCTGGCCGGCTCGCAGACCCGGGCGGCGGCCGTCAGCGATCTGCTGTATGGCGATGCCGGCATCGTCGAGGGTCTCGGCGACACTTTCCAGGTGCGCACCTTCCGTTTCGACAAGAACACCCAGCGCGTCTCCGAGCCCGGTGCCCTCACGGCAGCGGGCACAGCCTCGTCGCTCGATCAGGCGCTGCAGTACGTGGACGAGCAGCTGAGCGGTCTGGCCCTGGGGGGCGTCCTGCTCATCAGCGACGGTGCCGACAACGAAGGCGTCGACCCGCTGCCGCGCGCCCAGAGCTTCGGCGCTCGCGAAATTCCGGTGTTCACCGTGGGCGTGGGGCAGGAGAACATTCCCCGCGATGTGGGCATCGTCGACGTGGTGGCGGCCAAGACGGTGCTGGAAGGCTCGGTCTTCAATGTGGACATCGCCCTCAGCAACCAGGGCTATGCCAATCGTTCCGTCGAAGTCGCCGTGCTGGATGGCGAGACGGTGGTGACCACGCAGCAGGTGGTGCTGGGCGACGACAATTCCACGCGTCGCGTCAGCATCGAGCTGGAGCCGGAGCGGCGCGAGGCCATCGTCTATACGCTGCAAGTCGCGGAACAGGAAGACGAGATCGTCCTGCAGAACAATCGCTACAGCTTCCTCGTCGACAACTCCGAACGCCCGGCGCTGGATGTGCTCTACGTCGACGGACACCCGCGCAACGAGTACAAGTTCATCCGCCGCGCCGTGGAGGGCGACACCTCGCTGCGTCTGGCCACCTATCTGCAGACGGGGCCGGGCAAGTTCTACCGCCAGGGCATCGAGTCTGCGCTGGAGCTGTCTGCCGGGTTTCCCACCACGCGCGAGGAACTCTATCAGTACGAGGCGGTGATCCTGGGCGACATCGACCGCGACTTCCTCACTGACGAGCAACTGGAAATGCTGCAGGACTTCGTTGCCGAGCGCGGCGGCGGCCTGCTGGTGGCCGGCATGCTGCAGGACGAGTTCGTCGACACCGTGCTGGCCGACATCCTTCCCGTGACCCTGGTGCCCTCCACCGTGCTGCCGCAGAACCTGCAGGGCGGCATCACGCGCGGCACCCATCTGACCGGCGAGATCTTCACGCCGAAGCTCACCACGGCGGGCGAGTTCTCCGAGCTGCTGCGCCTGCACAGCGACGATGCCGAGAACCGTCGCCTCTGGGCTGCCATGCCCGATCTGCAGGGCGCCTATGTCACCGGGCGCGCCAAGCCCGGCGCCACGGTGCTGATGGAACACAATGCGCTGCAGTTCCAGAACCAGGCGCTGCCCATCATCGCCATGCAGCGCTATGGCAGCGGTCGCAGCATGACCATCACCAGTGCCAGCACCTGGCGCTGGCAGATGATGATGCCCGCCGAGGACCAGTCCCACGAACGCGTCTGGCGTCAGCTGCTGCGCTGGCTCTCGGTGTCAGCGCTCGAGCGCGTCACCGTCGAGTTCGATCGCGAGTTCTATCACGTGGGCGACACTGTCGAAGTCACCGCCACCGTGCGCGACATCAATTATCAGCCCGACAACAAAGCCTCCGTCTGGGTGCATCTGACCGGGCCACAGGGGGAACTGCTGGATGCCGCCATGGAGTGGGACATCGACCGCGACGGCGTCTATCGCACCAGTTTCGAGGTGCAGAACGAGGGCGTATTCAATCTGCTGGTGGATGTGCCCAGCGCCGCCGGCGAGGCGGATCGCAGCGACACCGAGCGCATGAGCGCCTTCGTTGTCACGCCTTCGCTGCGTGAGTTCACCTCCGCCGGCCGTGACACCGCGCTGCTGCAGCGCATCGCCGAGGTCAGCGCCGGGCGTTACTACGACCTGGAGCAGTCGTCCTCGCTGGTGAACGACATCACCTACACGCCGAACGCCTACTCCGTGGAGGTGCAGGAAGACTTGTGGGACACCCCGGCCCTGCTGTTCCTGCTGATTCTGTTGCTGTGCGCCGACTGGGTCGCACGTCGATTCAAGGGCTTGTCATGATGCATGCGATGCGCAGATCGTTTCGACGAAAGCTTGCACGGGGCCTGACACTGGGTCTCAGTGTGCTGGCCACTTCGGCGCTTGCCCAGAGCGGGGACCAGGAAGACGTCTGGTTCCGCGGCGGGCCCGAGGCGGCGCGGCATGCCCTGATCATCACGGGAGCTGCGGCTTCGGACGAGATCCGCGCCCGCTTCTCGCAATGGTCCAATGCGCTGCATGACGTGCTGGCGCGCGACTATGGCTACAGCTCCGACACCATCACGCTGCTTCTGGACGACGGCAGCACGGCGGGCACGAACCCGCGCGTGGATGGCAGTTCGCGGCGCGAGGACATCGAGGCGGCCGTGAACCGGCTCCAGCAGACTCTTGCAGCCGGAGATCAGCTCACCATCGTCATGATCGGCCACGGCTCCTCGTCGGACGCCGCCGCCAAGTTCAACATCGTCGGGCCCGACATCACCGGCGCCGAGTTCGCCACGCTGCTGGCCGCGTTCCGGCAGCAGGATCTCGTGGTCATCAATACGACGAGCGGCAGCTTCGAGTTCTCGGCGGCACTGGCCGCGCCGGGGCGTGTCATCCTCTCGGCCACGCGTACGCGCGCCGAGCGCTACGACCCGATGTTCGCCCGTTATCTCATCGAGGCGCTCGATGCCCGTACTGGCGATCGCGACAAGAATGGCCGCGTCTCCGTGCTGGAAGCCTGGACCTTCGCCAGCCAGAGCGTGCAGGGCTGGTATTCCGAACAGGGCCGGCTGCCGACGGAGCGTTCGGTGATTGATGACAACGGCGATGGCAATTTCAGCCTGGAGCCCTCGGCCAGCGCCGGGGATGGCAGCCTTGCCGAGATCGCCTATTTCGACAACCACAGCGCCGGGCCGCAGAAGAGCTCGCCTGAGGCGCGTGCCCTGCTGGCCGAGATGCAAGAGCTGGAACGCGCGATCTTCCTGCTGCGCGGCCAGAAGGCCAATTATCTGGAAGAGGACTACTGGACCAGGATGGAAACTCTGTTGATCGATCTGGCAAGAAAGACAGGACGGTACCATGAACTTCCCTGAGCGCTCCGCACTTCGTGTTGCCCTTCGCCCCCTGAGCCTGTGCCTGCTGCTGCAGGCCTCCCTGCTGGCCCTGCCGGCCACGGCTCAGGAACCCATCGTCCAGATGCAGCCGGCGCTCGAACGGGCGGAGGAGCTGCTGCAGTCCGGCTCCTATCTTGCGGCCATCGAGCTGTTCCAGCGTGTCGACGGCCTCGATGAGGAAGCCGGCTTGCTGGGCCTGAGCAAGGCCCTCGCCCAGACGGGTGAATACGAGCGCGCCATCGAGGCCCTGGAAGACGCCATCTCCGATTACGCCGCCTCGGCCCGCCTCGCGACGCAGCTGGCGGAACTCAAGCGCGCCACTGGTCAGTCCGCCGAGGCGCTGCAGATCCTGGAAGCCGTCGTCACCGGCAACACAACGCCGCCGGTGCGCGCCCTGGTGCAGTACGGCAGTCTTCTGCAGTACACGGGACGTCGCGACGAGGCCCGGGTGCAACTCGAGGCGGCGATCGGCCGCTACGATGCCGGCCTGGTGTTCGACGCCGAGGAAATTGCCATGGTGGCGCAGGCCAGCTGGCTGCTCGACCGCTTCCATGACGCCAACAGCCTGTTCACTGAGGCCGTGCGTCTGGACGCGCAGAACCTGGAAGCCCAGGTGCTGTGGGGCGATCTGTTCATGGAGAAATTCAATGTCGTGGACGCAGAACAGTCCTACAACGCCGCCCTGGAGATCAACCGCCGCTACACCCCCGCGCTGGTGGGGCAGGCGAAGATCAGTGGCGGCGAGCGTTCCCTGGCCTTCGCCCTCGATGTAAACCCGAACGATGTCGCCGCGCTGGAGACCATGGCGACATTGCTGGCCATGAACGACCGCGCCGAGGAGGCGGTGGAGTACGTCGAGCGCGCGCTGGAGGTGAATCCGGAATCCCTCAAGTCCCTGAGCATCCTGGCTGCCCAGGCCGCTCTGCACGAGCGTTTCGACGAGTTCGCCGAGCTGGAGGCCCGGGTGAACGCCTTCAGCCCGGGCAATGCCCGCTTCTACGGCGATCTGGCCGACGCCTTCGGCAATGCCTATCGTTTCACCGAGGCCGTGGGCTATGCCGGGCAGGCCGTGGCCGCCGACCCTAACTACTGGCAGGGTCACACCCTGCTCGGCACCAATCTGATTCGTCTGGGCCAAGAAGAAGAGGGCCGCGTGGCCCTGGAACTGGCCTTCGACAACGACCCCTTCAACGTGATGACCTCCAACATGCTCAAGGTCTTCGACACCCTGGAGGAATACGCCACGCTGCGCACGGAGCATTTCGAGGTGCGCATGAGCCAGCGCGACGCCCGCGTGCTGTGGCCCTACATGGCACCCCTGCTGGAGGAGAGCTGGGCCACTCTGACCGCCAAGTACGGCTTCGAGCCCGAGGCGCCGGTACTGGTGGAAGTCTTCGAACGCACCGATGACTTCGCGGTGCGCTCCGTTGGCCTGCCCGACATCGGACCGCTGGTGGGCATCTGTTTCGGCAAGGTGGTCACGCTGATCTCGCCGCAGACTCTGGATGCCAACTGGCAGGAAATTCTCTGGCACGAACTGGTGCACGTCTTCACCCTGCAGATGACCAACAATCGCATGCCGCGCTGGCTCTCCGAGGGTATCTCGGTGTGGGAGGAACGCGAGGCACGGCCCGAGTGGGGACGTCGTCATGGCATGGAGCTGGTGCGCGCCGCCCAGCAGAACAAGCTGCTGCCAGTGAGCAATCTCAATGCCGGCTTCACCGGTGCGGACAGTAATGAGGATCTGGGCTTCGCCTACTTCCAGTCCTACCTGGTGGTGGACTACATCTCCCAGGAATACGGCTTCGACAAGCTGATCGAACTGATCAAGCAGTACGCCCTCATCAAGGAAGAGTCGGCGATGTTCGAGACGGTGTTCGCCATGTCCATCGATGATTTCGATGCGGGTTTCCGAGCCTGGGTCGACCGCCGCGTGCAGGAGATCAATGTCTACGTGCATACCGAGGATGCTGCCGACGAAGGCGCCGCCCATGGCCACGGTCAGCGCGAGAATTCCAGTGCCGTGATGGCCGAGCTGTACAACAACGCCTCGCTCAAGCAGCACATGCGTCAGCGCGTGCAGGACCAGCCGCGGGACTTCCAGGCCCATCTGCAACTGGGCATCGTGCTGTTCAAGGAAGAGGCCTTCGACGAGGCCAAGGTGCATCTGCAGATCGCCCACGACATCCTGCCGGATTATTCCGGCTACCCGAGCCCCTCCCTGGTTCTGTCGCAGATCTACGAGCGCGAGGGCAATCAGGCGGCCCGTCTGGAGCAGCTGCGCATCATGCTGCAGAACCAGCAGCATGACGATGATTCCACCGTGCTGCTGGCCACGGCGGCGCTGGAGAGCGGCGATCTGGAGAGCGCCCGTTACTACATGGATCGCGCCCTTGCCATCACCCCTTACCGTCTGGATGTGCACCGCATCGGGGCCGAGATCGCCCGTCGGCAGAATGACCCGCATATGGCGGTACGTGAACTGGAAGTGCTGGTGGATCTGGACGTGAACGATCCGGTGGAAGCCCGCACCGATCTGGCCGAGGCGTATCTGGCCAATGGTCAGGCACCGGAGGCACGGCGCAACATCCTGAATGCGCTGGAGATCGCGCCGAGTTATCTGCGTGCCCAGCAAGTATTGCTGCAGGCGGTGGATGCCACGCAGTGAATCGGCGGGGTGTCCCGCGGAGACGAGTCGATGGACGGCAATCGGGTGACAGGCATATTCCTGGGCAGGGCGCTGCGACCATGGCTCGCGGTGTCGGCTGCACTGCTGTGCAACGCCAGTCTGCAGGCCCAGACCACGGCCGTGCCGCTGGATTTCGACCCGGAGTCGTTCCTGCGCGAGGCGAACTCCGAGGTGGCCGTGCCCACCGAGTTCACCTGGATCCGCGGCCGCTACACCAACTATGGCGGCGGAGGCGGGCGCCGTGGTGGTGGCTTCTCCGGAGGGGATTTCGGCGGCTTCGGCGGTGGTGGACGGCGCGGCGGCTGGTGGGACACCGACTATCCGGATGCCGAATCCAACTTCCTGCGCGGCGTGCAGCGCTACACGAACATCGACGCCAACAGCAAGAGTTACGACTTCCTGGAACTCACCGATCCGCGCCTGTTCGAGCACACGTTCCTGTACATGAACATGAAGCGCGTGCCCATCGGCAGCACCATGAGCGGCCCGGATTTCAGCCCCGAGGAAATCGAGGCGATGCGCGAATTCATGTTTCGCGGCGGCTTCATCCTGCTCGACGATTTCTGGGGCGATGCGCATCTGGAGGACTTCCAGACCGAGATGGTCAAGCTCTTCCCGGAACGGCCGCTGGTGAAGCTCGATACCGATCACGAGATCTTCCACACCTTCTTCGACGTCGAGGAAGTGGTGCAGGTGCCAGGTCGCGCAGTCACCTGGGATTTCAACGGCGGCTTCAGTCTGGATGATCCGAACTATCCGCCGGCCGTGTACGCGATTCTCGACGACGACGGCCGTGTTATGCTCGTGGCCAATCACAATGCGGACCTTGGCGATGGCTGGGAACACACGTTCTTCGAGCCCTACCCCACGCGCTACAGCAACGAGGCGTACAAGATCGCCATCAACTACTTGATATACGCATTCACACACTGAGACGGACACAAAGACCGCCACAACATCCACAGGAACCATAGCGAAAACAGGAATCACCCCATGTCAGAATTACAGCAAGTCGAAGAGGGCGCCGCAGCGGGACTGGAAAGCCAGGACGATCTGGCGCTGGTCAGGAAGATGCAGGACGGACGTGATCAGATCATTGCCGAGATCAAGAAGGTGATCGTCGGTCAGGACGCTGTCATCGATGAACTGCTGATTGCCCTGTTCGCTGGCGGCCACTGTCTGGTGACGGGCGTGCCCGGCCTGGCCAAGACCCTGCTGATCAAGACGGTGGCGGACATCCTGCAGGTGAAATTCAGCCGCATCCAGTTCACGCCGGACCTGATGCCTGCCGACGTGGTGGGCTCGGAAATCGTGGAAGAGCAGGACGGCAACCGCGCCCTGAAATTCGTGAAAGGCCCCATCTTCACCAATATCCTGCTGGCGGACGAGATCAACCGCACCCCGCCCAAGACCCAGTCCTCGCTGCTCGAGGCGATGGAAGAGCGCCAGGTGACAGCCGCCGGCGTCACTCACAAGATGGCGCGTCCCTTCTTCGTGCTGGCCACGCAGAACCCCATCGAGCTGGAAGGCACCTACCCGCTGCCTGAGGCGCAACTCGACCGCTTCATGTTCAAGATCGAACTGGGTTATCTGACCGAAGACGAGGAAGTGATGGTGGTGGGCAATACCACGCAGATCGTCGACAACACCGTGTCCCACCCGCTGAGCGGCGAGGACATCCTGGAGTTTCAGCGCATCGCGCGCCAGGTGCCGGCGGCTGAGGCGGTGATCCGCTATGCCGTGCGACTGGTGCATGCCTCGCGTCCGAACAGCCCGGTGGCCCCCAAGTTCGTGAATGACTGGGTCAGCTGGGGGGCAGGCATCCGCGCCTCGCAGAACCTGGTGCTGGCCGGCAAGGTGCGTGCTCTGTTGCGCGGGCGCTACAACGTCTCCTACGGCGACATCCGCGCACTGGCGCCGGCAGTGCTGCGGCACCGGGTACTGCTGAACTTCCATGCGGAGGCCGAACGCATCACCACTGACGAGGTGATCCGCCGTCTGATCGAGGCGGTGCCCGAGCCGACGTCCGGCATCTAGGCCTGGGGCGGACGCATCCTCATGACGAGCAACACGACATTCATCGACCCGACGGTTCTCTCCAGTCTCAACAACCTGGAGCTGCGCGCCCGCGTGGTGGTGGAGGGCTTTGTCTCTGGTCTGCACAAGAGTCCGCACCGCGGCTTCAGTGTGGAGTTCACCGACTACCGTCACTACTACCGTGGCGACGACATGCGCCATGTGGACTGGAAGCTGTATGCCCGCAGCGACAAGTTCTACATCAAGCAGTACGAGGACGAAACCAATGTCCGCTGCTATGTCGTGCTGGATTCCAGTGCGTCCATGGGCTATGCCTCCGGCGCGATGAGCAAGCTGGAGTATGGTCGCACGCTGGCCTCGGCGCTGGCCTATTTCATCATGCGCCAGCGCGATGCCGTGGGGCTGATCACCTTCGACGCGAAAGTGAACGAGTACATTCCCGCCCTGTGCCGGCAGCCGCATCTGATTCGCATCCTGCGCGTGCTGGCGGGACTGCAGGCCGGAGCCCGCACGGACGTGGTGCGCCCGCTGTCCGATCTGGCCACCAATCTCAATCGCAAGAGCATGGTGATCCTGATCAGCGACATGCTGGAAGACGAGGAGCAGATCATCAAGACGCTGCAGCGCCTGCGCTCCATGGGCAATGACGTGATCGTGTTCCATGTGCTGGACGATGCGGAGCTGCACTTCCGCTTCCAGGAGGCCACCGAATTCATCGATGCCGAGACCCGCGAGAGCTTCATCACCCAGCCGCAGTCCATCCGCGCTGCCTATCTGGAGAATCTCGCCAGGTACCTGGAATTCTGCAAGAAACAGTGCCAGAGCAGCGGCGTGGACTACTGTCTGCTCAACACCTCGCAGCCGCTGGATACCGCGCTGTATTCCTATATCGCGCGCCGCGCCAGGAGTTTCTGAATGAGTTTCCTGAGCCCGCTGTTTCTGTTCGGTCTGCTGGCAGCGGCACTGCCCATCGCCATTCACCTGATCCGCAAGGAAACGCCGCCGAAGATGGTGTTCGGCACGCTGCGCTTTTTGAAGAACACCTCGAAGAAACTCATCCTGTTCCAGCAGATCCAGCAGTGGCTGCTGCTGCTGTTGCGGGCGGCCGTGATTTCCCTGCTGGTGTTCGCCTTCGCCCGTCCGTTGTTCGATGGCGCGATCGCGTCCCTGGTGGATGCCGCGCCCGAGTCGTCGGTGATTCTGCTCGATGTGTCCATGAGCATGCGCTATGGCGAGCGCAACGCGCAGGCGCGGGCGGCCGCACAGGATCTGCTCGCAGGCATGTCGGCCGGCGACGAAGTGGCCATCGTGGCTTTCGGCGGTTCGGCGCTGCAGGTGCGTGAGCTGAGCACCGATCTGGACGGTGCCCGCGCCTTTCTCGATGGCCTGGCGGAACCGGGCTATGACGTGACCCGTTACATGCCGGCACTGCGGCTGGCCAATGATTTGCTGGAGTCCGCACGCCATGACACCCGCAACGTGCATCTGATTTCCGACTTCCAGGCCAGCGGCATGGGCAATGACGATTCCGGCTGGGTGATGTCGGCCGGGGTGCGCCTGAACCCGGTGGATGTGGGCGAGGGGCCCACCCGCAATCTGCTGCTGACCGATGTGCGCTCGCCCGATCAGCTCATCGAGAATCAGAGCGAATACGAGATTCTGGCCCGCGTGCGCAGCACGGGCAGTGTGCATGTCGATCAGGCCGAGGTGCGGCTGCTGCTGGACGGCGTGGAAACCGCGCGCAAGCCGGTCAATCTCACCGATCTCTCCGAGGAAGTCGTGCGTCTGCCCGCCGTGTTCGATACCGCGGGCACCCATCGCGGCGAGATTCGCGTGGGCACCGACGATTTCGCCATCGACAACAGCTATTTCTTCACCGTGGATGTCATGGCGAAGATCCGGGTGCTGCTGGTCAATGGCGAGCCCTCGCCGGACTGGTACGAGGATGAGGCTCACTGGCTGGGTCTGGCCATCGGTGGTACGGCCGAGTCGCCCTTCGTGCTCACCCGCAGCACGCCGCGCGATCTCGATGCCGAATTGCTCGCGCAGCATGACGTGGTGGTGCTGCTCAATGCCGGCAGTGATGTCAATTCCACCCAGGCCGGTGCGCTGAACGAATTCGTCCGCGCGGGCGGCAGCCTGCTGCTGGCGCCGGGAGATCGCGTGACAGCGGGCCCGTTCAATCAGCTGTTCGGAGCCATCAGTCCCGCTGCCCTGGAGCAGCCCGTGCGCCTGGCAGCCGGTGACTATCTGCTGATCGCCGACATCGACCAGCGTCACCCCGTCCTGTTGCCGCTGGGCACCGACTGGGGCGTGCGCTTCGAAGGCTACTGGGCGGCCACGGCCGCGGCCGATGCCGACGTGCTGATGCAGTTCGACAACGGCAACCCTGCGCTGCTGGAGCGTGCCGTCGGGCAGGGACGTGTGCTGCTGTTCGCGTCTGCGCTGGACACCGAGTGGAACAATCTGCCGCTGCAGGGACTGTTTCTGCCCTTTGCGCACGAGTCCCTGCGTTACCTGGCCCAAGCGACCGAGAAGGAGCGCGCCTACCGGGTGGGGGACGTGATCGACCTGAGCACCGCCGTAGCGGAAGACGCGACTCTGACCATCACCGATGGCGCTGGCGTCAGCACGCAATTGCTGGCGGGCAATCGCCTGCTCACAGTAAGCACTGCCGGCTTCATGAACATCGATGATGGGGCCTCGGTGCAGTTCTATGCTGTCAATCCGGACCCGCAGGAATCCGCTCTCGAACGCATCGCGCCTTCGGCCCTGCAGGATGCCGTCACCAATCCCGAAACCGAGCCGATGCAATCCGAGGAAGTGCGCACCGCGCAGTTGATCGCGGAGATCGAAGGGCCCCAGCGTGTGTGGTGGTGGCTGCTGCTTCTGGTCATGTTCATGCTGCTCGCCGAGACACGCGTCGCCAATACCACCTACCGCTGAGAGCAGGGCCGGATGCCGGCCCTGTCATATTTGTCACAATCCCATCCTCTTGTTTTTCCTTATCTTTCATTTCGAATCTGTCATGGCTGTGCAATATGGCGGTCACATGTCACGAAAAATTCATGCAATGACGGCAGTTTTCGATTGCCTGTGGCGGGTTCCTGGAGGATATTTCCTGCACAAAAACTAGAAACACGGTATTGGAGATGAACAACAAGAATGGCTTTCTTCGCACTTTTTTCTACACGGCAATCCTGACAGCGTCCTGCTCATTCGCTCATGCACAGGACGATGGTCTCTCTTCCGCCTCCACTGTCGCGCCGCAACTTCAGGCGCAGGCAGCAAAGCATGTCGCGCTGGTCGGCGACATGGCGGCGGAATTCGGCCCCTATGATCTGCGTCTGACGGAGCCGCTGCTCGCAGCGGCCGACCGGCAGGCGGAAGCGGGGCTTTTCACGCAGGCTCTGGAGGGCTATCAACAGGCCCTGCAGATCACGCGCATCAACACGGGTCTCTACAGTGAGCAACAGATTCCCCTGGTGGAACGCATCATCGACTGCCACGTCTCGATGGCTGACTGGCCGAACGTGGACGAACAGTTTCGCTACCTGGAGTTGCTGTATTCCCGGGTCTACGAGCCGGGTTCCGAAGGCTGGGCGCGCGGTATCGCCCAGGTGTCGGACTGGCATGTGCTCGTGATCAATCACGGGCTGGCCACCAATCGCCAGGACCATCTGAAAGAGGCACACGACTTGCTGACCAAGCGACTCGAGTACACGCAGAAGATGGAAGGCGTGGATGAACGTGTGCTGGAGGTGCTGCGGCGCAATGTCGAACTGACCACGCATTACTTGCGGCTGGCGGCACGGCGTTCGGCGCAGGAGGCGTTCGACGGCGCCAGGCTCAGTCTGGTGGATCAAGTGGCCTGGACGAACTGATGAAGCGTGATGCGGGGTGAAGGTCGCTGAGGATCGGAACCTGCAGACTGCTCAGTGTCAGAAAAGGGGGGGGGACAAAGATCGGCCTGCAGGCCCGCTCCTCAGCTGTTTCTGCCCGGTTGCCACACTCCCTGGCGGCGGTTGAACAGAAAGTGAACAGATAGTAGCACAGGGGTTTCGCGCAGAAGTTCGAGCGTTACAATCTGTTGCAAACCCTCAATCTGTGACACGTGGGCACTGCCGTGCCCACGTGACAAAGTCGAACGCTCGTTCTCTATTTTCTGCGTTTCACCGCAACTCAGTGGCCAACTCCCGGCGTCATCCGGGGTTTGGAGGTGTCATTGCCACTGCCGAATCGGCTGCGCAGGCTGCGCAGATGCTCGCGCAGCCTGCTCGGCAGGGCCAGCATGGCCGGCGTGATGATCAGCGTCAGAATCGTGCCGAAGGTCAGGCCGTACACGATCGCACTTGCCAGCTGGACCCACTGCGACGTGATCGGCCCGCCCACTTCCACTTCGGCCAGGATCAGATCGATCGAGACGTGCATGGCCAGCGGCAGCAGCCCGAACCCCGTCGTGAATGTTGTCAGGAACACCGGGCGCAGACGCTGCACCCCTGTCTGCACGATCACTTCCTCCAGGCTCCAGTCCTGGCGCGTTCTGCGCAGATAATTGAACGTGTCGATCAGGATGATGTTGTTGTTCACGATGATGCCCGCGAGTGCCACGATGCCCACACCTGTCAGGATCACGCTGAAGGTCTGCCCCGTGAGAAGCAGGCCGAGCAGCACGCCAGTGGTCGAGAGCAGCACGGCGGAAAGGATAAGCAGTGTCTGGTAGAAACTGTTGAACTGAGTCACCAGCAGAATTGCCATCAGCATCAGGGAAATGCCGAAGGCCTGCATCAGGAACGCGAAGGACTGCTCCTGCTCCTCATTGGCCCCACGGAACTGATAGTCAACGCCGGGCATCATCGGGTTGGTTTCCAGCCACTGCTCCAGCTCCACCAGCTTGTTGGCCGTGACCACGCCGGGTGCCGGGTTGGCGCGCACGTAGATGACCTTGTTGCCATCCACGCGCTGGATCGAGCTGACCTTCGGTTCTGGAACACGGGTGATGAAGCTGCTGACCGGGGCCGGGCCGCTGTTGGTGTTCACCATGATCTTCTCGATCTGCTCGAGGCCACGATACTCCTCGGGGTAGCGCACACGAATGTCCACTTCTTCTTCCGTGTCGTCCGGACGGTAGTCGCCCATGCGCACGCCTTCGGTGAGCAGCTGCACAGCGGTGCCCACTTCGGTGATGTTCGCGCCGAACATGGCGGCGCGGGCACGGTCGACATTGATGGCCCATTCGATGCCGGGAATCGGCGTGGTGTCATCGATGTCGATCAGGCCTGTCATGCCGGTTTCCAGATGCTCCCGCACTCGATTAGCCTCGGTGATCAGATCATCGAGATTGTCTCCGAATATCTCGATCTGCAGCTCCTTGCCCACCGGCGGGCCCTGCTCGATGGTGGCAATCTCCGCGCGAACGCCGGGGATGTTGCTGATGGCCTCACGGTAGAGGTTCTCGATCTCGAAGCCATTGACGTCCCGGATGCGGCGGTCGGTGAACTCCACGAAGATCGTGCCCACCAGATCCGGTGCGGAACTCTGTCCGCCGCCCAGGCTCTGCCCGGCACCCGACTGGGTGACGACGTTCTTGTAGAAGCCCACGTCCATGATGCGCTGCTCGACATCCACCACCATGTCACGGATTTCCTCAGGCGAGAAATTACCTCGGGCGAACACCTGCACGCGCGTCTGATTGGGCTCTACGGCAGTGAAGAATTCCACGCCGGCGCCGTAGTTGAAGTAGGCGAGCACGATGCCGATCAGAGTGCCGAAGCTGCCCAGGAACACCAGCCCAGGCGAGCGTGCTGCAGTGCGCAGGACATTGGCGTAGAGGCGACTCACGCCTCGCAGACGCGAGGAATCCACTTCGTCGTGATGGACTGCGGTGACGTTGCCCGCCACCTTGGGCTCCTTGGCGAACAAGGCACCGATGACGGGGGCGAACCAGAGTGCATACAGCAGGGATCCCACCAGCACCGCGAACACGGTGATCGGCAGATAGCGCATGAATTCGCCTGCAACCCCCGGCCAGAACATCATGGGCAGGAAGGCCGCCAGTGTGGTGAGCGTGGACGCGATGATCGGCCAGAACATGCGGTTCACGGCCTCTGCGTAGGCGTCTTCCTTGCTGTAGCCCTCGGCCATTCGCGTGTCGGCGAATTCCACCATCACGACCGCCCCGTCCACGAGCATGCCCAGACCGAGCAGCAGGCCGAAGATCACCATGAAATTGTAGGTGAAGCCCAGCATGGAGATGACGATGAAGGCGAAGAAGAACGAGAAGGGCACGGCCAGAGTCACGATGATGCCTGAGCGCACGCCGACGGCCGCGATGATCACGATCAGCACCAGCACCATCGAAGAGACCATGTTGCCCTGCAGGCCCAGGTTCTGCTCGATCACGATAGGCGCCGTGTTGTTCAGGTAGGCAATGGTCACGGCGGGAGGCAGTGTGGGCAGCATCTCCTCCACGATCACATCGATCTTGTCCATGGCCTCGATGAGGTTGGCGCCCTTGCGCTTCTGCACATCAATGGAGATGGAGCGCTCGCCATTGGCGTAGGAGTAGCGCTGCGCATCCTTGAAGGTGCGGCGCACTTCCGCGATGTCGCTGAGCGTCAGCACGCCGAACTGGTTCGCCGCGATGGGAATGTCGAACAGGTCTTCCTGCGTCTCGATCAGGCCTGGCAGCTTCACGGAAAAACTGCCTTGGCCTGTGTTCACGGCGCCGGCGGGGATCAGCCGGTTGTTGCTGGTCACTGCCTGCACGATCTGCTGGTTGGTGAGGCCGTAGGTCTCCAGCTGGGCGGGGTCGATGATCGCTTCCAGCAATTCCTCGCGATCACCCACCATGTCGGCGGACATGATCTCGGGCAGCGTCTCGATGCGGCGCTGCAGGTCCTGCGCCACTTGCAGCAGCACGCGTTCGGGCACGTCCTCGCCACTGATGGCGATCTGCACCAGGGGAACGGAGGCGGCCGAGACTTCCTGCACGATGGGTTCCTCGGTGGACTGCGGGAAGCGTGCCTGGGCGCGGTCGATGGCGGTGCGGATTTCCTGCAGGGCAATGGTCGAATCCAGCGTCACATCGAACTCGGCGATGATGGTCGCCGCGCCTTCACTGGAGAAGGAACTCACCTCGGTGATGCCTTCGACAGTCTTGAGCTCCACTTCCGCGGGCTTGGCCAGCAGTCGCTCGGCATCCTCGGGGGAAATGCCCTCGTGAATGATCGTGGTGACGATGATCGGCACCGACACATCCGGATTGAGCTCGACGGGAATGGTCAGATAGGACACGAAGCCCGTGGCCATGATGGCCGCGAAGATGCTCAGTGTGGTTCTGGCCCGTGATACAGAGGCACGTATGTAGCGCATGTCAGTTGTCCGTTCAGAGGGTTGACCAGGAAGAATCGGGAATCACGGTCTGGCCGGCGAAGACAATCTCCTGACCATGAGTGATCACCTGCACGCTGGCGGGCAGGCCGGTCACCCACATGCCGGGATCGACGCTGGTGTTCTCGCCCACGATGGTGACCGGTGCGAAGTGCACCAGGTTGCTGGCATCGACATGCTTGATGCCGATCAGGCCTGCGTCATCCATGGTGAGTGCAGAGGCCGGCACCAGATGGGCCTGGGTCTCGCTGGCGGCGATGTAGATCTCGGCAGTGATGCCCTGGCGAATCGACTGCTCGGTCGGGTCGATCTCGACTTCGATGGCGTAGCTTCGCGAGGTGCTGTCGGCCGCGCGGGAGATGTAGGTGACCTTGCCCGTCACGGATTCGCCGGAGAGCAGTGTGGCACTCACCGGTGCGCCAAGCGTCAGCTTGCCGACGTCCTGCTCCGCCACAAGGCCAGTCAGCAGCATTGGCGTGTCGTCGAGCAGGGAGGCGCACTGACCGCCCATGTCCATCAGATCGCCCACTTCCACGGCGCGGGTTTCCATGATGCCGGCGAACGGTGCGGTGATGCGGGTACGCTGCAAGGAGAGTTCGGCACGCTTGACGGCGGCGGTGGAGGAATCGAGCGCCGCCTTGAGCTGGGCCAGGCCCACTCGGGACTGCAGGCCGCGCGCCTGCAGATCAAGGGCCCCTTGATACTCCATGCGCGCCTGCTCTTCTCGGCTGATGGCTTCCTGCAGATCGGTGGCGCGGGTGTCGATGGCGATCTCGCACAGCACGTCGCCGGCGTTCACACGGGCACCACGTGTCACCGGGGTGGCCACCACGCGGCCGGCAGCTTCGGCGCGCACATCGACCAGGCGGAAGGCCTTGGTCTGGCCACGCACGCGCACCTGCTGAGTGTAGTTCTGTGCGTCGATACGAGCCACTCGCACGGTGAAGGTCTGATTGTCACTGGTAATGGGAGTGTCGCCTGCGACAGCCGTCACCGCTGCATCGCTTGCCGGCAGCGCGTAACCGTCGTCCAGTGCGCCGCGCTCGCGCGGCCAGGCCATCCATACCACAACGACAACAACCAGCGCGATGGCTGTCACATGTTTGATTTTCACGTCGATCTCCAATTATCGAAAGGTTTGCGCGGCCGCCACTCTGGCCGCCCATGGCATCCGTTGTCCTGCTTTCCGGGCAAGTTGTACGACAGAAACACGGGAAGTGGTCGCTACGGCCCTCATCAAAAAGGCGCCGTGTGTCTCTGGAATGGTTAGCTTGGACTGCTGATTTATTTTGGGAATGGCAGAAGTGACATGGCACTGCATTGTGGGCCCACGGCAGCAGCGTTCAGGGATACCCACTTTTTTGTGAGCGCATTGTAACCGAGCAGGCAAGCATTGCAACGCCGTGATTCTCCTCCGCCAGAGGCATTCACTGCGATTCTCTGGTCAATAATTGGCCTGTCTACGCGGGAAGGTGGAGTCTGGATCAGCGCTGCACAGGGCGCTTCTGCAACTTGCGCTGCAGGGTCCGGCGGTGCATCTTCAGCTGGCGTGCGGTTTCGGAGATGTTGCCGTCGTTTTCCTTCAGCACTTTCTGGATGTGTTCCCATTCCAGGCGTCGGACCGACATGGGTTCCTGCACGGCCGCGTCGTCGAGGTGGACGGTGGGCTGCGCGGTCAATGCCGCGAGGATTTCGTCGGCATCGGCTGGTTTGGCGAGGTAATTGTCGGCACCCAGCTTGATGGCATCCACGGCCGTGGCAATACTGGCATATCCGGTCAAGACGAGAATGTGGATGCCGGGATACTGCTCCTTCAGCACAGGGATCAGTGGCAGTGACGAGTGGCCGCCAAGATTCAGGTCAAGCACCGCCAGATCGAAGTCCTGTTCACTCAGCAAGGCCGCGGTGTCGCCAAGGCTGGTGGCATGGTGAACCATAAGGCCGCGTTGACGCAGCGCGCGACTGATCACATGGGCGAATGCCTCGTCGTCTTCCACCAGCAACAGATTCAACCCTTCCATGGCATCTCCCCCGGGTTGCCGGCGCCTGGCGCATTGCCTTCGGCGGCGGTGGTCGGCAGGCGAATGATGCTCATGGCGCCTCCAGATTTGCGATTGAACATCTCGATGCTGCCGGCATGACGCGTGATGGCCGCATTGGCCAGAAAGATGCCCAGCCCCATGCTGTCCTTGCGGGTGGAGATGAAAGGCTCGCCCATGTTCTCCATGACCGAGGCCGGAATGCCGGGGCCATCATCCTGGATACAGATCTCCATGCACTGGCCGCGCTCACGTTCGGCAGGGCAGGGGCGACAAAACACGTCAACCTGACTGCTGGCCGCCTTGATGGCATTCTCGATCAGGTTGATGACGGCGTGACGCAGGCTCAGGTCGGCGGCGATGCGCAGCGTGTCTGCCGCGGCATCCACCTGAAACTTCACGCTGGCGCGGGGGTGAATGTTGACGATGTAGTCGCGAATGTCAGCGATCAGCTCGGCACCCGTACTCCCTTGCAGCTCCGCGCGATTGGACTTGTTGTAGAACTGGGTCAGCTGATTGAGCGACTCCTTGCAGCGCACCACCTGTTGACGAAGCAGGCTGATGTCTTCCTTGAGCGGCGTGCGGGCGAGTTCGTCCGCGCTGAGCTTGTCCAGATCCGTGAGCAGGACCGACATGGTGGCCAGTGGTGTGCCGAGGGCATGGGCAGTGCCGGCTGCCAGGGTGCCTATGGCCACCAGTTGTTCATTGCGCATCTCGTTCTCGCGCGCCTTGGCCAGCGTCAGTTCGCGGCTGCGGATGGCGGCCGCCATGCGCGTGACGAAGACAGTGATGAGCATGGCACTGAGCACGAAGGTGACCCACATGCCTACCAGGTGCAGTTGAAAGTTCACCATCATGTGATCGGTGTGTTCATTCTGCAGTTCACTCAGCAGGAAGAACGTGTACGTCAGGATGCTGCCGACGGAGTACAGGGTGACATAGCCCTGATTCAACAAGGTCGCGCCCACCGCCAGCAGCACCAGCAGGTAGGAAATCATGGGATTGCTGGCGCCGCCGGTGTCCAGCAAGAGCACGATCAGGAAGGCGGCATCCACCACCAGTTGGGCAAACAGCTCTTTCTGGGTGATGAGCGTGGCTCGACGCAGCCGCCAGTAGCCGACGGCAAGCGATGCCGCGATGCCAGCCACCAGGCCCAGCAGGAACAGCGGGGCGATGTTCAGCGGCGAGAAGGCGTGAAAGATCGCTGCGCCTGTCAGGCCCAGCAGGGTCACGAGCAGACGCAGCAGCAACAGTCTTTGCAGGGCCTGTCGCGCCGAGCTCTCGGTGCCGGCCGGTTCCGGCCGCAGGATCTCCAGTACGCGCTCGCGCAGGGAGGGACGTGTCACGGGGCTTGTCATGGTCGGCATTCTACCCCAGGTCCGTGTCAGTCAGGGTGCGACAAAATGCTGCAGTCTGGCATTGATTTCGCCCGACCTTGAGGCTGGGGTATAGTGCAGGCTGTTCCCGCACCCGGTTGTCAGCATCTCCATGAATCCCCGCCTTCTGCCCTTTCCCTTGAATGTGTATGCACAGACGCTGGCCCTAGCGTCGGGCGCGCCGGCTGAACTGCTGCACTTCGGGGTGTTCGATACCGAGGCCGAACTGGCGGAGGGCTACCCTGCAGCAGAGCGCAGGGCACAGCGGCACCTGCTGACGCTCGTGTTGCCACCTCCGGCCCGCGTGCTGGAAGTGGGCTGCGGTTCGGGCAGCCTGGCGCGCGATCTGGCCCTGCAGGGCTACGAGGTCACGGCCATCACCGAGATCGAGGAAGAGTGGCGCAGCGCGTGTGCCCTGCCAGGGCAAAAGGCTCAGTGCGAATGGGTCAGCCTGAAGGAGTTTGCCGATGGCCGGCTCTTCGACATCGTCCTGCTGCAGCAGTCCTCGCAGTATCTCGACCCCTTGCTGCTGTTCTCCCGTGCCGCTGCCCTGCTGGGGGAAGGCGGACAACTGCTGCTGGCCGATGAATTCCTGCTCGATGACAGTCGCATGGAGCCGGAGTCCCGCCCGCTGCTGAGCAATTTCCTGCAACTGGCCGAGCGCTGCGGGTTTCAGGTGGCGCGGCAGCGTGAACTGGGCCGCCAGGTGGCCCCCGGCCTCACGCTGTTCGCCGCGCTGCTGGAGCGTCAACGCGCCGCCATTGCGGCCAGTCTGTCCATGAGCGAGGCGGTCTTGCAGGACTTGCAGCAGGCACTGCAGACGCAGGCCGGGAAATTCGCGCTGGCCCGGCTGGGCTATACCCTGCTGGATCTGCGCCGCGGGCCGGTCGAAGCGCTGCGCACGGAGTATGGCAGTGCCGGCTCCTTCACCCTGGACGAAGTGTGCCCCTTGTTCGAGCGCAGTTTCGAGGTGCCCTTCAGTGCGGCCGTTTGGCAGTGGAAGTATGGCGACGGCCGCGGGCGCGCCGTATGTGCGCGCCAGCAGGGGGAATTGATCGCCCACTACGGCGGGGCACCGCGCGCGATCCGCTATTTCGGCACCCCCTCGCGCGCTGTGCAGATCTGCGATGTGATGGTGCTGCCGGAGTATCGCAGCTTCGTGAGTCGCGACACGCTGTTCTTCAAGACGGCCGCGACCTTTCTGGAACAGCAGATCGGCAATTGTGCCGAACACTTGCTGGGCTTTGGCTTTCCGAATGCCCGCGTCTTGAAGGTGGCCTGCCGGCTTGGCTTGTACGATGTCACCGACAGTTTCATCGAGCTGCACTATCCGCGCGAGGGCACCGACGCCCGGGATGGCCTGCAGGTGCGGCCGCTGGCCCTGGCGAGCGAGGACTCTCGCTCCGCCGTCAGCCTGTGCTGGCAGCGCATGGCCGAGTCCCTGCAGACGGCCATTGTCGGCGTGCGCGACCTGGACTATCTGCAGTACCGCTATTGCCGCCACCCCTTGTGGGCGCAAGGCGTGTACGAGAGTCTGGCCGTGTGGGCCGAAGACGAGTCAGCGCCCGTGGCGATTGTCGTGCTGAAAACAGTGGGGCAGGAGCGGCTGTTGATGGACATCGTCGCCGCCGTGCAGGACATGCCCGGCGCGCTCACAGCCTTGCGTCACGCGCTGGCGGCGCAACAGCTTGGTCTGCACGCCAGGATCACCCGGGCGCAGTCCGCCGCTTTGCTCTTGCCGGGTACGCAGGTGCACGACCTGGACATCGAGATTCCCTGCAATGTCTGGACGCGCGGCCCGTCTGCCGCCACCCTGGCGGGTGCCTGGTGGCTGACGGCGGGCGACATGGACTTCCTCTGAACCAGGCTTGTCTGCGCGCGCCTCAGAAGCTCGCGCGCAGAGTGACGCGCACGCTGCGCGGTTCAGCCGGGTGGAAATGCAGGTCCTCCACTGGCGCTGCTTCTCCCGGCAGCTGCGATTCATAGAAGTAGGTGATGTCGTTGTCGTCGCTGTCCAGCAGGTTCAGCACCTCGACGCTCAGGGACCAGGCCGGGTTGAACTGGTACTGCGCCTGGGCGTTGAGCAGAAGTGTGGCGTCCGAGCTCATGGAATTGTCCTCGATCAGCGGCGCATCGCCGAGGTAACGCAGGCGCAGCCCGCCGCTGAAATTCTCCAGGTTGTTGACGATCAGCCCCAGCGAGGCTGTGCGGTCGACGGAATTGGGGATGCGGTCATCCGCACCCACACCCGCCAGGCGTGCCCGCGTCAGGGTGAGGTCGGCATCCAGCAGCAGCCAGGGGCGCGGCGCGTAGATGGCCCCGACTTCGATGCCGCGGCGCTTGCTCTCGCCCAGCGCCTCGGTGGTGCCCGCATCGCCCACATACAGCAGTTCGGAATCCAGCTTGAGCGAGAACAGCGACACGGCCAGCTGCATGTTGTCCAGCGCCGAGGTGCGCATGCCCAGCTCGAGGCTGCGCGCCTTGGCCAGCGGATCGATCGGATCGGCCGGGTCCCCGCTCGCCGGGTCGATGGCGATGGTGGTGCCGCGGGCGTCGTTGCTGTGGAAACCCTGCCCGCCGCTGAGGAAAAACTCGGTGCTCTGCGTCGGCGCATAGATCAGGCTGAACTTCGGGCTGACCAGATTGTCGTTGCCGCTGCCGGCATTCACCGCCATTCCCGCATCCACGTCGTAGTCATAGTGATCGGCGCGCAGGGCGGCCACGGTGCGCCACTGCTCGCTCCATTGCTGCTCCAGCGCGGCATAGGCACTGGTGAGACGCTGCTGCACATTGTCTTCTCGCGTGGTGGCATGGCGCACACGGCGCTGAGTCTTGTGCAGGCCCACATCGATGTCGTCACTGCGATTCTGCAGGCCGAGCGTCAGCGTCGCCGGGACGCCCAGCTCCAGGGGACGCACATAGGCGGCGTTCATGCCCCACATGCGACGATCTTCCGTCTGTTCGAACTGGTCCCCGCGCACGGGGTCCTCCAGGAAGTAGGTGAAATTGGAGAACAGATCCAGGCCGTAGTCCATGACATAGCCATCGACACTCAGCACGGTGTCACCATTGTCCTGGCGCCAGTCGGCCGACAGGCTGCGGCGATAGGTGTCGCCGCCATCGGAGGTGTCGACCGTGCCCCAGGGGCTGAGCGTGCCGTTGCGCACTGCCCGCAGCGGGATCTGGTCCGTCGAGTTCCAGGCATTGTCGAAGGACTGTGCCATCACGCTCCAGATCCGGTCGCCAGTCTCCTGGTGGTACTTGAGCAGCAGGTTGCGCTTGTCCAGGTCCAGATCGTTCTGCCAGGGGCCTTCGTAGCGGGTCACTTCAGCGGCGGCAGTCAATTGTCCTGCACCCGCTTCGAGGGAGCCGCCGCCGAACAGACGCTGATAGGCATTGCTGCCACCAGTCAGGCTGAGCTCGGGCCGCTCCAGGGCATCGACATAGGTGAATTCGGACGAACCGGCGGTGCCGAAGTCACCGATCTCAGCGTAATAGGGTCCCTTGCGGTACTCGAGATGATCGACCATCTCCGGCATCAGGAAGTTGAGGTCGGCATAGCCCTGACCATGCGCGTGAGAAGGCATGTTGACGGGCAGGCCGTCGACCTTGATGGCCAGGTCGGTGCCGTGGTCCAGGTTGAAGCCGCGCAGGAAGTACTGATTGCCCTTGCCCTCGCCGCTGTGCTGGGTGGCGATCAGCCCGGGCACGAGCTCCAGCAGTTCCGCCGGTCGCGACACGGGACGCTGTTGCAGCTGGGCGCCAAACACATAGCCTTCGGTGGCAGACAGCGGATTGCCCGTCAGCACCTTGTCATTGCCGTAGACAGTGATCTCTTCGATGGTGTTGCCCGTGATGCCGGCACCCTGGGCACCGCTGGCAATGAGCGTGGTGATGGCGGTGGTCAACAGGCGTTGTTTCATGCGGTGATCCTCGGGTTTGTGCTCTTCTTGTGATGTGCTATCTTCGCGGCGAGTCCGCCTGGGGCAGTGCCGCCGCGCCATGGGTGCCAGAGTCTAAGCGCCTTGCGCGGGCGCCCTGAAGCCTGGCCTTGGGAAGGCCGCGACTGTTTTTTGCAACACATTGAAATAATTAAACTAAAAAGGAAGCAAAAAGACCGTGCGGCAGTCGGTTTTCGACCGCGCGGTGTGCCGATCCCGATGATCAAGAAACGTTCTGCCTCGAACATGCTGCCCAATACCCTGGGCGAACTGGAGCTGGGAGTGCTGGAAGCGCTCTGGCAGGAAGCCGACCTGGATGCCAAGGCCATCTGCCAGCGCATTCCCGCCATCCGGCAGCCATCCCTGAGCACCGTGCAATCCACCCTGGAGCGACTACACCGCAAGGAGCTGGTCAGCCGCACCAAGTCCGGGCACGCCTATACCTATGCCCCGCGCGTCTCCCGTTCCAATCTGCTGGGACGCCTGATGGGCGACATCATTCACCTGCTGCACGACGGCAAGCTCGAGACCATCCTCAGCAGTTTCGTCACCGTGGCGGCCGACCTGGACGATTCCTCGCTGGCCGATCTCGAGGCGCTGATCGCCCGCAAGAAGCAGGAAAAGGCGCTGGCATGATGATCAACAGCGTCGGCACATTCGCGTCCATCTGGCTGGCCCTGTGGCTGGCACTGAGTGTGCTCTTCGTGCTGGTCTATCCGCTGCTGCGGCCGGCCTTGCTGAACCTGCATCCTCGCCATGGCAGCACCTTGCTGCTGGCCTACTGGGTATTGCCCTTCGCGGCCTCGCTGCTCAGCACGCTGATTCTCTTCATGCCGCCGGCGGAGACGCTGCTGGTGGAGGCCCACTGCCACGAGGATTGCGCGAGTCATGTGCCGCTCATCGACTCTGCAGTGCTGGCGTGGTTCGGAATCGTGCTGGGCGCCGTGGTGGTGCTTGGCCTGGTCTGGCGCTTTGTCGCGACGCTGCACCGTTCGCGGCAGCTGCACGCCCAGTTCGATTTTCTTGGCCGGCGCCGTGGTGCCTGGTACGAGATGGAGTCCGACTGCCCGCTGGTCTTCACACTGGGCTGGTGGCGCCCGCGCATCTACCTGAGCAGCGGCTTGCGCGCCGCCTGCAGTGAGCAGGACCTGGACATCATCCTGCAGCACGAACGGGCGCATCAGGAGCGACGCGACAATCTACGCCTGCTCGTCGCCCGCCTGTGCTGTGCCATCCTGCCCGCGCCTCTGGCACAGCGTGTGCTGAGCGACCTGCAGGTCGTCACCGAGCAGGCCTGCGATTTTCGTGCAGCCGAACGCTGCGGTGAAGTGGCCGTGGCGGAGACCCTGCTGAAGATCAAGCGCTTGCTCCTGCAGCGACCGGCCAGCCTGCCGCAGGATGCCATGGCCTTCGCCGAGCGTGACGTGGAGGCCCGCATCAAGGCGCTGCTGGTGGCCTCCAGCCGTGTCACGCTGCAAGGCTGGCAATTGCTGGCACTGCTGGTCCTGGGCGTCGCTCTGCTCGGCGCCATGGTCGGGCCGCTGCATCATGGCTCGGAATGGGTCATTGACGCACTGGGGGCCCATGCCACCCTGCCGCATTGAGCGGGGAACGAAACCGGCGCCACGCACTCCAATGAGCGTGACTCGATGTCCGCCGCCGGGCACGCCCTGTTCCAGGCTTCACAGGACTTCTGCCGCATGAAAACACTTGCCTCCTTCCGCCGACTGCCCCTGGCTCTTCTCAGCGCAGCCCTGCTGACCCAGGCTTCGCCGCTGCTGGCGCAGCCCGATGCTGATGCGAGCGGGCGTCTGCGCCTGCCGGAGCTGCCGGCCATCACCGACACCTCGGCCTGGAGCTGGCTGGAGACGCGACGTGACAATGTCTCGCGCAATGTGTCCGGCATTGGCCGTGGCCTGGACGACTGGTTGTCCGGTGGCGGGGTGGGAGAGCACAGCAATCAGAGCTATCTGCGCCTCAAGGTGAATCAACAGGTCAGCGAGCAGGGCGACTACCATTCCACTGCGCGACTGAGCGGCCGCATCGACCTGCCCCAGGCCACCGAACGCTGGAAGCTGGTGTTCGAGTCGGAGCAGACCGAGACCGACTCGTTGCGCGATGAGCGCCTGAGCAATATCCGGCCTTCGGAATTCTCCGGCGGCTTCAGCTACGAACTGCCCGAGCGGGATGGACTGCGCTTCTCCCACGATGTGGGTGTGAAAGGGCGCATTCCGCTGGACCCGTTCTATCGCTTCCGCACGCGCTATGGCCTGGAGCTGAACGACATCTGGTACTTCGGCGCCGATCACAAGCTGTGGTACTACCATGCCGAGGGCTGGGGCCAGGACGGCCGCATCTACTTCAGCCGTGAGTTGAACGACACGATGTTCCTGCGTTTCGACACTGATCTGGACTACAAGGACCGCTACAACCAGTTCGAGTTCGCCCAGACCGTCTCGGTGCATCAGACCCTGGGCGAGCGCGAGACGCTGACCTACGAGGCCGGCGTGCTCGGGCTGAGTCAGCCCAATCCCAGGGTGGAGAACTACTACGTGCAGACGGTGTACCGCAAGGCCGTGTACGAGGACTGGCTGGTGATGGAACTGGTGCCGCAGCTGATCATGGCTCGCGACGAAAGCTGGGACCCGGAGCCGCGTTTCCAGTTCAATTTCGAGATCTACTTCTTCGACTTCTGAGTTCGCCCGCGCGGGCCATTCACTCGCGCAGCGGCAGGCGCAACCAGGGGCCGTCCACGCGCTGCTGCGCCTCGCCCGGCTGACTGAAATCGCACACCCCCTGAGAGAACACTGCTTCCAGTCTGCTCCATTGCGCGTCGCTGAAGCTGACTGGGTAAGCGGCCCGTTCCAGAGGCCGGCGCGCACAGGCAATCAGGTCTTCCGCGAGTGCGCCACCGGCTGCGAGGCGGGGGCTGGCATGCACCGGGTACAGCCCGAGGCACTGTCCCGGGGACGACAGGTCGAGCACTTCCTCGATGCGCTCGTTCGCGGCTGTCCAGCAGGCGTCCACCGCCATGGCCGGTCGGGCCCGGCTCAGTCGTGTACGTGGCGGGGCATCCGGGTCCTGCGACTGCAAGGCATCCAGCCATCGGGTCATGGTCTGCAGCGCCAGCGTGCGCAGCGGTTCCAGCGGCAGGCTGGCGGCCTGGACCCAGATGCGCTGATTGTCGGCGTCCCCGTTGGCCTGGCGCAGTCGCTCGCGGATCTGCAGATCATGCAGGAAATCCTGGGCATCCCCCTTCCCGTCGGTATAGGCGCGATACTGCAGGATCGGAATGCTGGCGAGCGACCCGGCCCCGCGGTTGATGCGCCCGCTGCGATAGGCCAGGGCGATACCTGCAGAAGGTGCCTGCGTGCGTTGCGCCACCCAGCGGCCGTCGCGATCCACCCCGCCAAGCCGTTCATTCAACTCCACGAAGGCATCCGGACCGATGCGGCCGTCGATCAAGGCCTGCAGGCCGTACTGCACGCCACGATTGTCCAGCACTTGATGGGCGAATCCGGTGCTCGGGTCCCGCCCGACGCTGGCGACATTGGTGTCGAACAAGGTGCAGCGCGCGCCGCCAGGATTGCGTTCGGGGTGGTAGACGAGGGCCTCGTCAATGCCGCACCCGGCTTCTGCCACGATGACGTCCATCGGGCTGCTCGCCCAGGCCACGCAGGTGCCCGCGGAGAAGCCTTCCACTGCCTGGCGCTGCTCAGCGCTCCAGGCGAGGGAGGATTGCTCGAAATAGCGCTGCAGCAGCCGACAGTCGGTCACGGCATTGCGCATGCTGAAGGCGTCGGGCTCACTCATGCCGGGCAGCAGGCCGTTGAGCAGACCGGGGTAGTTCTGGGCGACGAGCAGAGTCAGTGCGGCGCCGCCTGCCTCGCCCAGTCCCAGGGTCCACACGGGTTCGCCATACTGTTCGATGAAGTGCTCCTTGAGCAGCATCGTCGTTTCGGCGGCCAGGACGTCATTGCACTGATGGCCCAGCACCATGAATGAGGAAACGGCATGGGCGAAACCTGCCCCGAGCAGCGTGGCGTCGAGCACGCTCTCCAGCGCGCGCGAGCCCTGGTTGTACTGCGTGCCGCAGCCGCCGCCATAACTGAAGGCCAGTCGCTGGTTCCAGCTGCGCACGGCATCCCATTCGCCATAGGTGCGGCGCGGGTCGTCCAGCACGGCGATGTGATAGAGCGCCCGATTGCGGGTGCCGGACTCCACGCGCACGATGAAAGGCAGGCGCTCACCGGGGCGGAACTCGGTGTAGGCCAGATCCTCGGGGTAGGGCGCGGTGATGTCGTTGATCTGCCGGAAGTCGCCCGCTTGGCTGCGGTAGAAATGGCGAATCTGCGTCACCGTGGAACAGTCGGCGTCCAGGGGCTCGCCGAACCCCTGTTCTGTCGCGGTACACACGAAGGGCTGCAGGGCAGGGCCGCTGAACACAGGGCCAGTCGTCGAATGATTCAGCAGAGTGACCTGGGAGCGTGCGCTGCCGGCGCCGTCCATGGCCACCAGTGCGTTAGGGCCGTCACTCAGGCCGGTGACGAGCGCCTTGAGGCTGTTGTCGCGCGGGTCGAGCGAGAACAACTCGCTGATGTCGCGGCCGTCCAGAGCCACCTGCACGGTGTTGAGGGGTACGCCGGCACTGGTGATCGAGATCAGCGCGTCGCCGCCACTCACCATGTCTGGACGAGTGGACAGCACATGAATGGCAATCGCTTGGGCGGGCGCTGGTTCGGGCGAAGGGGAGTCGCGACTGCAGGCCGTCAGCAAGCTGGCGAGCAGGATGGCGGGCAAGAGGGCGCGTGGCATGAGGACTCCGGACGAAGCGCCGCGCCGGGACTTGTCCCGGCGCGGGCAGGTGCTACATAGAGTAGCCCTTCTCGTCGTGGTCGGAAATGTCCAGGCCCATCTGCTCTTCGTCGCCACTGACGCGCAGACCGGAGGTCATCAGGGCGACCGCCTTGAGCAGAATGATGGTGACAACCGCGGTATAGGCGCCGGTGGCCAGGATGCCGATAACCTGCACGCCCAGCTGTGAGCCCATGTTCATGCCTTCGGCATAGCCGTTGCCACTGAACACGCCCAGATTCTGCGATACCAGGATGCCGGCCATGAAGGTGCCGAGAATACCGCCCACGCCGTGCACGGGGAAGACGTCCAGGGAGTCGTCGATCTTCACCTTGTGCTTCAGGTAGTAGGTGGCCGTGAAACAGATGGCACCGCCCATGATGCCGATCAGCAGACCTCCGCCCGCACCGACTGAACCGGATGCCGGCGTGATCGTGGCCAGTCCGGCTACCATGCCGGTGACGGCACCGAGGCCGCTGGGCTTGCCGTGGCGCACCCACTCGATGCACATCCAGGTCAATGCCCCGGCAGCGGCCGAAATGTGCGTGGCCAGCAAGGCCATGCCGGCACTGCCATTGGCCGCCAGCGCACTGCCGGCGTTGAAGCCGAACCAGCCCACCCAGAGCATGCCCGCGCCGGTGATGGTCATGGTGAGGTTGTGCGGCATCATCGGGGTGACGAGAAAGCCGTGGCGCTTGCCCAGGGTGATGGCGGTGATGACGGCGGCGACCCCCGCCGTGACGTGGACCACTGTGCCCCCGGCGAAGTCGATCAGGCCCATCTGAAACAGCCAGCCGTGTTCAGCCCATACCCAGTGGCATACCGGAAAGTAGACGAACAGCGCCCAGAGCCCGCTGAACAGCAACATGGAAGAGAACTTCATGCGCTCGGCGAAGGCGCCCACGATCAGCGCCGGCGTGATGATGGCAAAGGTCATCTGAAAGGCGATGAAAAGGGATTCGGGAATGTTCCCCCACAGCGATTCTCTGGTGACCCCGTTCAGGAATACTTTGTCGAGTCCGCCCCAGAAGCCGTTCTCGGCCGGCCCGAAGGCGATGCTGTAGCCTGCCACGAGCCAGAGAACGGAGATCAGTGCGGTGATCGCGAAGCATTGCATCAGGATGGACAACACGTTCTTGCTGCGCACCAGTCCGGCGTAGAAGAGCGACAGGCCGGGGATGGTCATGAACAGTACCAGCGCGGTGGCCGTGAGAATCCAGGCGGTATTGGCGGCATCCAGTTCGCCTTCGGCAGCAAAGGCAAGGGTGGGCAGAGCGCTGAGCAGCAGGCAGATCGTGCGGGAGAGCGTGGTTCTTGTTGTTCTTCTCATGGCGGCTCTCCTCAGAGCGCGTCGTTCCCGGTTTCACCGGTACGGATGCGGATGCTTTGCTCGATGGGGGTGACGAAGATCTTGCCATCGCCGATCTGGCCGGTATTGGCCGCCTTGCAGATGGCTTCGATGGCGGGTTCCAGCAGGTCGTCCGAGACGGCGACCTCGATCTTGGCCTTAGGCAGGAAATCGATCACGTACTCGGCGCCGCGATAGAGTTCGGTGTGTCCCTTCTGCCGGCCGAATCCTTTCACTTCTGTAACGGTCATGCCGTTCACGCCGAGTTCCTGCAGGGCTTCGCGGACGTCGTCGGACTTGAAGGGCTTGATAATGGCGGTGATGAGTTTCATGGGTGTTTCTCCAGCATCGTTGTAGTGGCCTGCAAGAAATCTGCGGCGCCGGGGTCCAGGCGCGCAGACTTTAGCATGGCATCTGCAGTGGCACCAAGCTCGTGCGAGCGCACCGGAATGGGCAGTGCAAATGCACTGTTTGGGTGCACTTGCACGTCTGCATCTCACGCATTCCCGCTACGCATTCGCGAGCGCCTTCTCGCGCTGCAGTGCCTGCACCGAGCGAATCAGTGGCAGCAAGAACACAAGGAAAATGACGATCGAGGCAATGCCCAGAGCGCTCAGCGCCACGGGCAATCCCTGGGTCTCGGCCACGCGTCCCAGCAGCGGGCCGGTCAGCACGAAGCCAAGACGAAAGTTCAGACTGGTGAGCGAGTTCACCGTGGCCCGCACGTTGCCCGGCACGCGGCGATTGAGCGCATTCACCATGATCACCTGACACAGGCCGCGGCAGAAGAACAGGATGAAACCCACCAGTATTCCCGCCCAGCCTTGCAGCCACGCCATGCCGAAATGCCCGAGCACCGGCAGCAGACCGATCAGCGTCAGTGCGAACACCGGCCCGCGACTGCGCTCCAGGTAGCGTCCGCACTGACTCGCCATGCCGACGGTGAAGCTCTGGGCGAACCACAGCGAGCCGAACGTCACCAGTGACAAGCCCTGCGCCTCCCAATAGGGCTGCACCAGCCAGGCCACGTGAAACGTGCAGAGGTTGTAGAGCGGGATCGCGACGAAAGTCTGTCGCAGGATCTTGTCGCCCTGCATCAGGTGCCCATAGATCGCCCTGAAGCCCCGCAACGGTCGGGTGCCAGGTGCCTCACGACTGGGGGGCTCATGCAGCAGAAGCGCTAGCACCAGACAAACCCAGGCCACGCCGGCCTGTGCCGCCACCATCAGATCGAAGGAGTTCACGGCCAGTGCCCCGCCAGCCAGGGCCCCTGCGCCCTCTGCAAACGCCTTGGTGGACGACAGATGGGCGATGCTGCCGGTGTGGGCGTCCTCGGAGTCCGACAAGGCTTTCTCGGTGTCGTACAACAGGGCCAGGTCGGCACCTGACATCATGCTGGCGGCGACACCTAGCAGGCACTCGAAGACCAGCAGTTGCACGAAGCTGTCGGCGAACACCAGCCAGCCGTAACCCAGCCCGTGGGCGATGCTGCCGATCAGCAGCACTGTGCGCCGGCCGAAGCGGTCGGCCAGCATGCCCGAAGGTGCCTCGAGTACCACGATGAAGCCGGCATAGACGGCCTGCAGGTAGAAGATATCGCCAAGGCTCAGTCCCTTCGATTCAAAGAACGGCACGATCACCGGCACGATCAGCATGAACATGTGAAAGAAGGCCAGTGCATGAATGATGCGGATGTTGCGTTGCAGCGCCGCAGTGCCGAGCTGGTTTTTTTCAGGCATAAGTCCCCCTCTGCACACCCGTTGTGGATGCACACTGGCAATTGTTCAGGTCGAAAAAAAAGGCCTCGGAGTTCGGCGGGAACTCGGAGGCCTTTTCAGGGTTCAATCATTATTGAATCAGAAGTTTACTCCAAGCCACTCTCCCGGGCGTTTTTCACCGCAATATGCAGCGCGCGCACATCGACGCTGGTCGATGTGTGCATGCAGACTGTGCGGCTGGTGCGTGGGGTGAACATGATGACTCTCTGGTGTTGCAATCTGGTTCAAGACGGCGCGAAGTCTATGCCTTTGCAAAGGCATGTCAAGCAGAAAACTGTTCGTTTCAGAAAATAGTTTTGGTGCCTGCCACCATGAAGATGTAGCCGGCCGTCACAAGGGCCAGCGCGAAGCAGGCGATGCGGGCCTGACGCGTGCGGGCGGTGCGCATCACGGCGACACCGAGACCGATGTAGACCAGCAGACCGACGATCTTGGCCCCGACCCAGGGCGCCACCCAGGGGTACATGCCGGACATCACCACCAGGGTGATGGCTGTCAGCAGCAGAAAGGTGTCGATGACGTGGGGGAGCACACGCACCAGCTTTTTCTCGACGATGGGGGACTCCTTGATCTTGAGGATTCCGCGCACCAGAAAACCGAGGACGGAAATCGAGGCGAGGGACATGTGCAGGATCTTGATGAAGGTATACATGATGCGCGTGGGGCTCCTGTTGCTGCGGGTGGTGGGGCAGAGCGGGCGATGATAGAGCAAAGGCTCAGCGCAGGGAATCGAGCCAGGGCTGCAGTTCGTCCCAGTCGATGGGGAACACATGACTGGCTCCCGGGGCGATACGTGCGTCAACGCGAGCCCCTGCCGAGGTCAGGGCATCGCGAATGGCCGGCAACTGCTTGTCCCAGCGCAGGTAGTCGTTCTCGCCGATGCGCAGAAACACGGGCAGGTCGGTGAAGTCCCCCGGCGCACTGCTGTCGCGCAGGATGCCCGGCACCGCCACCACGCCGTAGTAGTTGCCCGGGTTGCGTCCGGCGATCTCCAGCGCCGAGGTGCCGCCGTCGGAGACCCCGACGAGCAGAGTCTTGCCGACCTCGATGGCGGGCAGCTGCTGCAGATGGGCAATGATCTGGGGAATTCTCTCGCCGTTGCGGCCGGCAAAGCCACCGGCATCGGGAGCCACCGGGAAGGCGATCACCCAGCCACGGCTGGCCAGTTCATGACCGAGCCAGAATTGCGCGCGCACGATGTATTCATTGGCAGCACCACCGGACATCAGCACGCTGAGCGGCCACGGGCCCTCGCCGCTCGCCTTGGGATAGAACACGAACACCTTCACCGAGCTGCCATCGTCGAGCATGATCAGCTCCTCCGCCGCCCGGGTCAGAGCGGGGAGCAGCAGGATCAGGAATGCAAACGTGCGCAACAGATTCATGAGCCTTGCCAGGAGCTTGTAGGATGTCTTGAAGTCTAGCAGCAAACCGCAGGATGCAAGCAGGGATTCGACAAACAGCTTGAGTTCTCGGGTCGTCGCAGCACCGCAAGGCTCCGCCTCAGTCGGCCGTCAAACGGACGGGCACGGCCTTGAAGCCCGGCGTCTGGCTGCGCGGGTCGGTGTGCAGCGGCACCAGCACATTGGCTTCCGGGAAATACATCAACAGATTCCCGCGCCGGATATCGAAGGGTTTCACCTTGAGTCCGGCAAGCCTGCCCGCGCTGCTGGTCAGGGTGACACGCTGATCCTCCTGCAGGCCGGCCGCGCGCATGTCGGCTGGATGCATCATCACGATCTGCCGCTCGCTCTGGCGCCGGTAGGTATCCTTGTCCGAGTACACGATGGTGTTGAACTGGCCTTCGCTGCGCACCGTGCTGAGCATGAATTCACGATCGCCAAGAACGGGGCGCGCCGCCTGTGCAGTCGGGCGCAGGAAGTGCGCGCGCCCGTCCGCCGTGGCGAAGCGCGGTTGCTCGAGATGGCGCTCGCCGACATGGAATTCCTGCCTCGTGTCGTCGATCTCGCCCAGCGCGGCGTACCCGGGGATCACGCGGGCAATCGCCTGGCGGATACTGCGATGTGCCGCGAAGGCCGAAAAATCCAGGATGTCGCGCGGGATCACCCGCTCGGCAATGCGGCTAAGCAGCTCGACTTCGGAACACAGGCCCTCTATGCGCTCGAAGCCGCCGTCGCTCAGGCGCACGTAATTGAACATGGACTCCTGCGTGGTGGGCTGTGTCTCTTCGTCACGCACGCGAATCGGCAGCACCAGACATTCCTCGCCGAGACCATGGACGTGGCCGAGGTTGAGTGTCGAGCTGAACTGGACCCGGAAGGGAATGGCCGCGAGAGCACGCGCCGCGAACTGGCTGTCAGGACTCGCGGCATACAGATTGCCGCCGAGCAGCACGGCCGCATCGATGCGCCCCTCCTGCGCGGCACGCAGGCAGGCCAGGGTGTCCATGCCGGCCGTCTGCGGCAGACGTATGCCGAGGCTGGTCTCGAGGCGTTCGAACACCTGCTGTTTCAGCGCCGGGGTGACGCCCATCGAGCCCACGCCCTGCACATTGCTGTGCCCCCGCAGCGGCAGCAGACCCTTGCCGGGTGCGCCCAGCATGCCGCGCAGCAGCGCCAGATTGCTGATGGCCTCGATGTTCTCCACGCCGTGTCGATGATGCGTGACGCCCATGCCCCAGGCGAACACGCAGGCATGACTGCGCTGGTACAGCTGCGCCAGCTGCTGCAGCTGTGCCGGCTCCACGCCGGATTCCTCGCACAGTCGCGACCAGTCGAGTGCGCGCAAGTGATCGGCGTACTCGGCAAATCCCGCGCAGTGTTCGGCAATGAAGCGGGCATCCTCGCCGCCATTCTCAAGCACCGCCTTGGCGATGCCTTGCAACAGTGCCAGGTCGCCTCCGACATGGGGTTGCACATAGAGCGAAGCCACGGGGGCACCCCCGACGATCATGGAATGCAGATGGCTCGGCGAGGCGAAACGCAGCAGGCCAGGCTCGCGCGCCGGGTTGATCACGATCACCTGGCCACCGCGACGGCGGCACTCGATCAGCACCTTGAGAAAGCGCGGGTGGTTGGACGCCGGATTGGCGCCGATCACGAAGAATGTGTCGGCCAGCGGCAGATCCTGGAACTGCACTGAGGCCGTGCCGGTCCCGATGGCGGCCTGCAGGCCCACGCCCGAGGCCTGATGGCAGTAATAGGAGCAGTTGTTCACATGATTGCTGCCGAACACCCGGGCGAACAACTGCAGCAGAAAGGCGGCTTCATTGGACGACCGGCCGGAGGCGTAAAAGAAGCTGCGCTGGGGGTCCGTGCCTTGCAGCCGCTCGCTGATCCGCGTGATGGCCTCGTCGTGGCTGATCACCTGATAGCGATCAGCGCCTGGCGCCTTGTACAGTGGGTGCGCGAGACGGCCCAGCGCTTCGAGTTCGCGGCCGCTGAGGGTGGCGAGATCCTGCAGCGACGTCTGCTCGAACAGGGCCCGAGGAATGGCGGGGCGCAGATCGCCCGACTGGGCCTGCAGGTTCTTGTTGCAGATCTCGATGCCATGGCTGTGTTCGTTGTGCAGACCGCCGCGCTGACCACCGGTGCCGAACGCGCAGGCCTTGCAGGTGTTCTTCGAGCGCACTGCTTCGGCCAGCCGGCGCGGACCGGCTTCGGCGGCAAGCCCGAGGACATAGCGCACGGCCTTCAGACCACCGCCGGTGGGCAGGGACTTTGTGTCGAGCACCGCGTCGGTGACGGGCGACTTCACGGGGTTTCCTGCAGGCCGAGCACTTCCATGCGCTCGCTGGAGGCGACCGTCACCCGCACGCCCTGCACGGTGGTGAAGGCCCGCTCGTCCAGCTCGCTGCGGCGTACTTCGTAGGTGATCGGCGCGCTGCCGCCCTCGCGGTGCAGCACGACCTGCAGCACGGCGTTGTCCTGTTGCCACTGCAGATAGTAGAGATAGCTGCCCAGCCCGAGGATCAGGGCCAGCAACAGCCAGGCGGCGAAGCGGTAATCGTTGAGCTCCGGGGGCGCCGTCTGTGCCAGTGCGCGGCCATGGCCGACAGCATCGCGCAGGCGCTGTTGACGCACCTGGCGCAGCCACAGCAGGCCGAGCAGCACGATAATGAAAGTCAGAAGAATTTTTCCGAGCATGCCTGGGCCCGCGTGATCGCTTTGCCGGCATCATAGCAGCGTGCTTCGCGGCTTCGCCAGCACGCAGGCTCTGCGTCCATGCGCGGATTGTGGCCGCCGCCCGGGCAGTGCCATAATACCGGCCCACACACGCGGGCACTCCCTGCCGACCCCCAAGCGCGAGAATTCTCGAAGAAAAACAAAGAGGAAGCACCATGAAAGCCGTTGGAGTTCACAATTCACTGCCCGTGACAGATCCCCAGGCCCTGCAGGATGTCGAGATCCCGGCACCCGTCGCCAGCGGACGTTTCCTGCTGGTGCGAGTGCGCGCCGTCTCCGTCAATCCCGTGGACACCAAGATTCGTCTGAATGCCGGCAGCCGGCTGGAACAGCCCCGCATTCTCGGTTGGGACTGTGCCGGAGTGGTGGAAGCGGTGGGTGAGCAGTGCTCGCTGTTCAAGCCTGGCGATGAAGTCTATTACGCAGGGGATGTGACCCGCGCCGGCTGCAACAGCGAACTGCATCTGATCGACGAGCGCATCGTGGGCCGCAAGCCGTCCACGCTGTCCTTCGACGACGCGGCCGCAATGCCGCTGACCACGATCACCGCCTGGGAGGCGCTGTTCGAGCGTCTGGGCATCGCGAGGGATCGTGCTGCCAACAAGGGCAAGTCCATCCTGATCATCGGCGGTGCCGGGGGCGTGGGCTCCATCGCGATCCAGCTGGCCAAGCAGCTTGCCGGACTGCACGTGATTGCCACCGCCTCGCGTCCGGAGACGGAAAAATGGTGCATGGAGATGGGTGCCGACGAAGTCATCAATCATCGCGAGGCGCTGGCCGACGAGTTCAAGCTGATCGGCTGCAGCAGCGTGAACTACATCCTTTGCCTCGTGGGCACTGCCCAGCACTGGCATGGCATGGCCGATGTGATCGCTCCCCAGGGCCGCATCTGTCTGATCGTCGACACTGAAGCGAACCAGCCAGTCAATATCAACCTGTTCAAGCCCAAGAGCGTGTCCATCAGCTGGGAGTTCATGTTCACGCGTGCCCGCTTCCAGACGCCGGACATGGCGGAACAGGGCGTGCTGCTGAACGAGGCCGCACGTCTGCTCGACGACGGGATCCTGCGGCACACCCGCACCGAACACTACGGGCCTCTCAATGCCGCCAATCTGCTCAAGGCGCATGCGAAGCTCGAGTCCGGCACCATGCTGGGCAAACTGGTACTGACGGTCGGCTGAACCACGGTGTCTGCGCACACCGCCCCGGCCACCCACAGGAGACGATGAAATGGATCGCATGATCGGCATCTTGCAACTGCTGCTGTCCGGGGTGCTCGGCACCATGGCGCTGGCCACGCTCTACAATATCGTGCTGATCGCCATGCGCCCCGAGACCACGTCGGTCGCGAGTGCCGCCATGGGGCAACTGGTCGTGGTGATCTTCCTGGCCGTCTGGTCCAGGGTGTTCTTCGTGAAAGGGCAGGAGCGGGTGCGCAGCAGGAAGTCATGAGAGTCATCGAGGACGTTGCCTCCTTCCGGCAGCATCACCAACGCAGCGTGCTCACCATTGGCAAGTTCGATGGCGTGCACACCGGGCACCAGCTGATCCTGCAGCAATTGCGCAGCAAGGCCGCCGAACACGGTGCACCTGCCATCGTCGTGCTGATCGAGCCGCACCCCGAGGAATTCTTCGCCGCCACCCCGCAGGACTGTCCCGCACGCCTGAGTGAGCTGGAGGAAAAGCTGGTGCTGCTGGAAGCCCAGGGCGTCGATGTCGTGTACAAGCTGCGCTTCGATGCGCAGCTGCAGGCCCAGAGCGCCGAGGACTATGTGCAGGAGTTTCTGGTGGACGGCCTGGGCGTTGTGTGCCTGATCATCGGCAGCGATTTTCGTTTCGGGCACAGACGGCGCGGCGATTTTGCCATGCTGCAGGCGTTTGGCGAGCGCCATGGTTTCGAACTGGTGGAGTCAGCCAGCTGCGAGCACCAGGGCGTGCGCATCAGCAGCACCTATGTGCGGCAGCAATTGCAGCAGGGCCACTTCGACCTGGTGGAGCTGCTGCTCGACCGCCCCTACGGCATCGCAGGCACCGTGGTGAAAGGGCAGCAGCTCGGGCGCGACCTCGGCTTCCCCACCTGCAATGTGAAACTCAATCGCAAGTCACTGCCACTGCACGGTGTCTATGCCTGTGAAGTGCAGGTGAACAATGCGGACCTGGCCGAGCGTTTCCTCAAGGGCGCGGCCAACATCGGCTATCGTCCGACCGTGACGGACAGCAGCAAGGCCGTGCTGGAGGTGCATCTGCTGGATTTCGACAGCGACCTCTACGGCGAACACATCACGGTGATCTTCCGCCACAAGATCCGCGACGAGCAGAAGTTCGCCTCGCTGGCGGACCTGCAGGCCCGCATCGCCATCGACGTGCAGACGGTACGGGACTTCTTCGCCAGGGACATGCCCCTGTGATCGATCCATGAATTCGAGACCAACGACGAGACTGAGAAATGACTGACTACAAGAGCACCCTGAACCTGCCGCAGACGGACTTCCCCATGAAGGCCGCTCTGGCGCAGCGCGAACCGCAGATGCTGGCCCGCTGGCAGGCCATGGATCTGTACGGCCGCATCCGGGCGGCACGTGCGGGAGCGCCCCGCTTCATCCTGCATGACGGTCCGCCCTATGCCAACGGCGAACTGCATCTGGGCCACTCGGTCAACAAGACGCTCAAGGACATCATCGTCAAGTCGCGCACGCTGGCCGGCTTCGACGCGCCCTATGTGCCGGGCTGGGATTGCCACGGCCTGCCCATCGAGATCAATGTCGAGAAGAAACTGGGCAAGGCCGGCAAGAAGGTCTCCTTCGCCGAGTTCCGCAAGGCCTGCCGCGAGTATGCCGCGAAGCAGGTCGAGATCCAGAAGGCCGACTTCGTGCGTCTGGGCGTGCTGGGCGACTGGGACAATCCCTACCTGACCATGGATTACAAGACCGAGGCGGACACCGTGCGGGCGCTGGGACGCATCGCGCAGAACGGCCATTTGGTGAAGGGCTACAAGCCAGTGTACTGGAGTGTCGTGGGCGCCTCCGCCCTGGCCGAGGCTGAAGTCGAGTATCAGGACAAGACTTCATTCGCCATCGATGTCCGGTTTGCGGTGGCCGACAAAGCCGGCTTCCTGGCGTGTTTCGGTGCTGCGGTCTCTGTCCCCGAGGGGGCACCGCTGTCCGTCGTCATCTGGACCACCACCCCCTGGACGCTGCCCTCCAACCAGGCCGTGTGCCTGAACGCCGAGCTGGATTACGCGCTGGTGGACTGCGAGCTGGAGAACGGCCGCGAGACCCTCGTCGTGGCGGCCGCCATGGTCGAGGACATCCTGCAGCGCTATGGCTGCGAGAACTACGAAGTGCTGGCCACCGTGAAAGGCAAGGCGCTGGAGAGGCAATTGCTGCAGCACCCGTTCGTGAGCCGTCAGGTGCCGGTGATCCTCGGCGCCCACGTCACCACCGACGCCGGCACCGGCGCCGTGCACACCGCGCCCGATCATGGAGTGGACGACTTCAACGTCGGTCGCGAATACGGCATCGGCACGCTCAACCTGGTGGACGACGAAGGCGTGTTCACCGCAGCCGCCGGCGAGTTCGCGGGCGAGCATGTCTACAAGGCCGACGAGCGCGTCATCGAGGTGCTCAAGCGCGAGCACGCGCTGGTGGCGCTGAAGAAGATCGTGCACAGCTACGCGCATTGCTGGCGCACCAAGACGCCGCTGATCTACCGCGCCACGCCGCAGTGGTTCATCAGCATGAACGAGCAGGGGCTGCTCGCCGCCGCGCTCGATGCCACGGCGAAAGTGCAGTGGATTCCCGACTGGGGCCAGGCCCGCATCGAGCTGATGCTCAAGGGCAGCCCGGACTGGTGCGTCTCGCGTCAGCGCACCTGGGGCGTGCCGATCACCCTGTTCGTGCACAAGGAAACCCAGGCACTGCATCCGCGCACGGCTGAACTGGTGGAGGAAGTCGCCCTGCGCATCGAGAAGGGCGGCATCGACGCCTGGTTCGAGCTGAGCGCCGAAGACCTGCTGGGCGAGGAAGCCGCGCAGTACAGCAAGGTAACCGACACGCTGGATGTGTGGTTCGACTCCGGGGTCACGCACTACGCCGTGCTGCAGCAGCGCGAGGGGCTGGGCTTCCCGGCCGATCTCTATCTGGAAGGCTCGGATCAGCATCGCGGCTGGTTCCAGTCTTCGCTGAAGACGTCCATCGCCATGTACGGCTGCGCGCCCTACCGTCAGGTGCTGACCCACGGCTTCACCGTCGACGCCAAGGGCTACAAGATGTCGAAGTCCCTGGGCAACACCATCTCGCCCAAGGAAGTGTTCCAGGAATACGGCGCCGATGTGCTGCGCCTGTGGGTGGCTTCCACCGATTTCCGCGGCGAGATGACGGCGTCGAAGGAAGTGCTGCAGCGTGTGGCCGACAGCTACCGCCGCATCCGCAACACGGCGCGCTTCCTGCTGGCGAATCTCACCGGCTTCGACCCGGCAGTGAATC
>JALREE010000186.1 GCA_023256835.1 Pseudomonadales bacterium
TCGATGCGATCTGTCAGCACCAATACTTCAATCCCTTTTTTCTTAAAGTATTCCATATGTGGACTGAACATGCCCGAGCCCGCGCTCATGGCCGGCGTGATGGCGGCCAGCAAGGGGTCCTGCGCCGCCATGTCGCACAGCCACTCGCCGAACACGGCGGAATAGGTCGGTGTCTCGGCCCGGCGCACGGCCGCGCCGGACTTCTTCGGCTCGATCTTGTTCATGGCGTGCATTCCGAACGGATCGTTCTCGGAAGCCGAGTAGCCCTTGCCTTTCTGGGTGACGATGTGCAGCAGCTGCGGACCGCGCAACTGCTTGATGTTGGTGAGGATGTCGATCAGTTCCAGGGTGTTGTGACCATCCACCAGACCGATGTAGTTGAAGCCGATCTCCTCGAACAAGGTGCCAGGTGACACCATGCCTTTCATGTATTCCTCGGCCCGGTGTGCCGCCTTGAGTGCCGGCGGGATCTTCGCCAGCACGCGCTTGCTGCCGGTGCGGATGAAATTGTAGGGACGGCTCGCCCACATGCGGGCGAAGTAGCTGGAAAGGCCGCCCACATTGCGCGAGATCGACATGTTGTTGTCGTTGAGAATCACCAGGAAATTCTCGTCGATGTCGCCGGCGTGGTTCAGCGCCTCGAAGGCCATGCCGGCCGTCATCGCGCCGTCGCCGATGATGGCCACGGTGCGGCGGTCGATGCCCTGCTCGCGGGCGGCGATCATCATGCCGAGCGCGGCGCTGATGGAGGTGCTGGAATGGCCGACGCCGAAGGTGTCGTAATCACTTTCCTCACGGCTGGGAAATGCGGCCAGACCGCCGGCCTGCCGCATGCTCAGCATACGCTCGCGCCGTCCGGTAAGAATCTTGTGCGGATAGGTCTGATGGCCGACGTCCCACACCAGTCTGTCCTCGGGAGTGTTGAAGACGTAGTGCAGAGCGATGGTGAGTTCCACGACGCCGAGGCCGGCGCCGAAATGACCGCCCGTCTGACCGACGGAATAGAGCAGGAACTTGCGCAGCTCGCGGGCCAGATCCTTGAACTGGGCAGGCTCGAACTTCCTCAGGTCGGCCGGGCTCTGGATCTGGTCGAGCAGAGGGGTGTCCGGGCGGGTGAGGGGGATTTCGTCGAGCATGGTCGGACCTGTCTGGAGAAGAGTGGGGCTAACTTAAAGGAATGCACCTGGAGCGTCAAACACGGTCTCAGTAGCCTCTTTCGACGATGTAGCGGGCAATGCGGCGCAAAGGTTCGGCCCGCTCATCGAACAGGCTCAGTGCGGCAAGTGCGCTCTCGCACAGGTCCGCGGCCTTTGCTGTCGCCGCGTCCAGCCCCAGCAGCGACACATAGGTCGGCTTGTTCAGCGCCTGATCCGCTCCTTGCGTCTTGCCGAGGGTGGCGGTGTCGCCCGTCACATCTAGAATGTCATCCTGCACCTGGAAGGCCAGGCCGATGCACTCGGCATAACGTTCCAGTGCGGCAAGCTGGACGGCGTCAGCCTTCTCGGAGGCCAGGGCGCCCAGCAGCACACTGGCGCGGATCAAGGCGCCCGTCTTCAGGCTGTGCATGATCTGCAGCTGCTGCAGGCTGAGGCTGCGACCCATGGCCTCGAAATCAACGGACTGTCCCGACACCATGCCTTCGAAGCCGGCCGCAGCCGCCAGCAGATTGATCATGCGCAGACGCGTGGCCGCGCTGGCCAGCTGTCCGTCCGGCTCGCTGAGCAGACGGAATGCCAGGGCCTGCAGGGCATCTCCCGCCAGGATGGCGGTGGCCTCGTCGAAGGCGATGTGCACTGTGGGCTGGCCACGGCGCAGGTCATCGTCATCCATCGCCGGCAGGTCGTCGTGAACCAGCGAATAGCAGTGCACGAGTTCGGCGGCGCAGGCGGCGACATCGGCATCGTCCAGGCTGCCGCCCACGGCAATGGCACTGGCATAGGCCAGCACAGGGCGCACGCGCTTGCCGCCCAGCAGGCTGGCGTGCAGCATCGCTTCGCGCAGGCGCGTGGCCGGACCGGGCAGCGTTTCGAGGCTGCGCTTGAGATTGCGCTGCACGCGTTCGCGGCACAGTGCCATGAAGTCTGGCAGTGGCAGCGTGTGCACAGGTGTCATAGTCATGAGCGTGGCCTTGCGCT
>JALREE010000297.1 GCA_023256835.1 Pseudomonadales bacterium
CAGGGGCACCGGCGCCGGTTCCTGTTCCGGCACCCATACGCGATCCGGGTGGGTGACGCGGATCCCGCGAGCCTCGAAGGCAGCGACAAGCCGAGCCACGGCTTCCTCGTTGCCGGGAATGGTCTTGGCACTGAACAGCACGTGATCCCCCGCCGCCAGCGACACGCAGGGATGGGAGTCCATGGCCAGACGATGCAGCGCCGCGCCCGGCTCGCCCTGGCTGCCGGTGGCCAGGGCCAGCACCTCGCCCGGGGGCAGATAGCCCAGATGCTCGGCCTGCACCGGGTCGAAATCCTCCTCCAGATAGCCCGCCCCGCGCGCACAGCTCACCATGGTCTCCAGCGCGCGGCCCAGCAGGCCCAGGTAGCGCCCGGACAGCCGCGCCACGTGCCCCAGCGTCTGCAGCCGCGCCACATTACTGGCGAAGCAGCTCACGACCACTCGGCCTTCGCTGCCGCGCACCGCCGCCAGCAAGCCCTCGAACAGCTCGCCCTCGGACACCGAGTGGCCGGGCTGGGTGGCATTGGTGGAATCGCAGACAATGGCGTCCACGCGCTGGCGGGCCAGGCGCTCAAACCGCGCTGGCACGATGGCCGGCCCGGTGATGGGCGCGTCGTCCAGCTTCCAGTCGGCCGTGTGCAGCGCGCTGCCGGCCGCCGTCTCGATGAGCAGTGCGTGGGTCTCAGGGGTGGAGTGGGTGATGGGCAGCCAGGTCACGCTGAAGGTGCCCAGGGCTACAGTCTCGCCCGGATGCACCGTCAGCACCGGGGCCGCGATGCCCTTCTCGCGCAGCTTGCGCAGCAGCACATTGCGGGTGAAAGGCGTGGTGTAGATGGGGCAGCGCAGCTGTTCCCAGAGGTGGGCGATGGCGCCGATGTGATCCTCGTGGGCATGAGTGGCAATCAGGCCGACCAGGGCCTCGCTGCGATTGGCGATGAACACCGGGTCCGGCATCTCCACCCGGTTGCCGCCGCCCGGAACCGGGCTTTTCTCGAAGGTCACGCCGCAATCCACCATCAGCCACTGACCGGCATGGGCGTAAAGATTGAGGTTCATGCCGATCTCGCCGCAGCCGCCGAGAGGAAGAAACCAGAAGTCTCTGGCGCCGGGAATCATGGGGTGTCAGCCTTGTGCAGAGGGGAGTCGAGGCGGCGAATGTTAACGGTTCTCAGTGACTAATTGTGACGGCTGTTTAGATTTCTCTGTCAACTGGATGAATTCACTGCAAAATCATGTTAGAAACCCGCCAAAATCGTGTGGCATGTCCCGCGCGACCTGAGCATCAATGCGCCAACCTTCCGAATTGGAGACCGTTTGCATGAACTCTATCGACAAAGACCGGAAACCAAGGAAGTTCTTTGGCATGGAAGTCAGCGACACCCTGACCTATGTCATCCCGTTCATTCTGGCCCTCATCTTTATCCGCCAGGTATCCGTCCTGTTCTGATCCGCCCCTCTTCTTGGCACCCAATGGCACCCCGGGCAGCACCGGCATCCCGCCTTGTTGCTCAAGTTTCGTGCGTGGTAGATTACGCGCCACTTTTCAGCCGCAGACTGCAGGAATCTCATGAGCAAGTACAAGATCGCATTACTCGATGGTGATGGCATCGGCCCGGAAATCATGGTGGAAGCCGTGAAGGTGCTGAAGCTGGTGGAAGCGCGCAACCCGGGCGTGGAATTCGAACTGATCCACAGCCCCTTCGGCGCCAGCGCCTACTTCGAGTGCGGGGACCCGTTCCCGGAGAAGACCCGGCAGATCTGTGACGAGGCGGACGCCATCCTGAAGGGCCCGATCGGCCTGAGCCACGAAGAGTCCAAGAAGATCCCCGTGGACAAGCAGCCCGAGCGTGGCGCCCTGCTGCCCCTGCGTCGCCGCTACAACACCTATGCCAACTTCCGTCCCGTCTTCCTGCCCCAGGGCCTGGCGCATTTCTCGCCGCTGAAGAAAGAGATCATCGGCAATGGCATCGACATCATGATCATCCGCGAACTGGTGGGCGGCCTCTACTTCGGCGAGAAGCAGACGGGCGTGACCCCGGACGGCGTGCGCTTCGTGCGCGAGATGCTGGAATACGACGAAGTGCAGATCCGCCGCATCGCCAAGGTAGCCTTCGACACGGCCATGAAGCGCAAGAAGGTGCTGCACAACATCCACAAGAGCAATGTGTTGAAGTCCAGTGTGCTGTGGAACGATGTGATGGAGGAAGTGGCGAAGGACTACCCGGAAGTGAAGGTGATCCACATCCTGGTGGACGCGGCCGCGACCTATCTGTGCCTGAACCCGGGGCAGTTCGACGTGATGGTGATGGAGAACATGTTCGGCGACATCCTGAGCGATCAGGGCGGCGGCATCCTGGGCTCGCTGGGTCTGATGCCTTCGGCCTGTGTGGGCGACAAGAAGGCCTATTACGAACCTTCCCACGGCTCGGCCCCGGACATCGCGGGCAAGAACATCGCGAACCCGTACTCGATGATCGGCTCGGTGGCAATGATGCTGGAGATGAGCTTCGGCATGGACAAGGAAGCGAAGAATGTCTGGCATGCGATGCAGAGTGTGTTCGCGCAGGGTTATTCGACGCCGGATCTGTCCAAGCCGGGGGCGGGCGTGAAGATGATCGACACGAGTTCGTTCGGCAATCTGGTGGTGGAAGAGTTGCGCAAGCTGCCGGTGTAGTGGGTGGAACGGCCCGTCTCAGTGCGGGTCCGGCTGGTCGGTAGCGAGATTGCCGACACGCTGCAAGTACGTCCCTGTAAGCTCGGCGCCCGCCATCCCTGGCGGGCGACGGTCGGCAATCTCGCCACCGACCAGCCAGCCCTCTGATTCCGTGCCATTCCCCGGCTTTAGCGAACCTGCAGTCTTGCGCCGAAGGTGAGGCCAAGCGTCTCTCTCCCCTCCTCCAACGCCAGCGATTGAACTCACGAGAGAACCGGACCTGACGGCCGCACGGCCACCGAAGAATCAAAACGCCACAGACCAGGATTCAGCGCTGCCCGCTGGCATGCATCCGTATGTTGATCATGCGTAGCGTCGCCTTCACCGCCGCCATCACCTGATTGGCATCCACCCCGCGCGTCTTCAGCTCTCGCTCGCCATCGCTCCAGGTGATGATGCACTCCGTCAGCGCACTGGTGTTGCCGCCACGCGGGATATGCACTTCGTAGTCGATCAGGTCCGGCATCTTGAACTTGCGCTGCTTCAGGATGCGGCCGATGGCATCCATGAAGGCCGCGAAGCCGCCATTGCCCGCGCCCGAGCCGCTGTACTCCCGGCCCTCGATGGTGACGCGGATGCTGGCGGTGCTCTCCACGTCCAGGCCGCTGCTGATGTAGCAGTTGAGCAGGCGTGTGTAGTTGTAGTCCCGGCTCTCCAGCACGTCCGCAATGATGAACGGCAGGTCATCCACCGTGATGACCTGCTTGGAATCGCCCAGTTCCACCACCCGTTGCAGCACCTTGCGCTGATCCTCGGCGCTCAGGGTCAGCCCGAGTTCCTCGAGGTTGTTGGCCAGCGAGGCCTTGCCGGACATCTTGCCCAGGGCATAGACGCGCTTGCGGGCGAAGCGCTCGGGGCGCAGCGCGGTGATGTAGAGCCCGCCCTTGGAGTCGCCGTCGGCGTGAATGCCGGCCGTCTGCGTGAACACGTCGGCGCCAACGATGGGCGCGTTGGCGGCGACCCACTTGCCGGAGAAGTTTTCCACCATGCGGCTCAGCTGGCCGATGCGGGTCTCGTCGATGGACAGCTGCACGCCCATCTTGTCGCGCAGCACCACGGCCACTTCCGCCAGCGAGGCATTGCCGGCGCGCTCGCCCAGACAATTGATGGTGCAGTGCACGGTGTTGATGCCGGCCTTCACCGCGGCCATCACGTTGGCAGTGGCCAGGCCGTAGTCGTTGTGCGGGTGGAAATCGAAGGCCAGATCGGGGAAACGCGCGAGCATGTCAGACATGGCGGCGAAGACTTCGTCCGGCGTCATCACGCCCAGGGTGTCGGGCAGCATGAAGGACTCGATGCCCAGGCCGCGCGTACCTTCCAGCAGGCCGAAGACATAGGCGGGGCTGTCCTTGTAGCCGTTGGACCAGTCCTCCAGGTACATGTTCACGCGCAGGCCGCGCTCGTGCGCATAGGCCACGGTACGGCGGACGTCCTCGATGTGCTCGGGCAGGGTGCGGCGCAGCTGTTCGCGGCAGTGCTTCTCGCTGCCCTTGGCCAGCAGATTGATGACGCGGCCGCCCGCTTTCTCCACCCAGTCCACGCTCAGGCGGTGGTCAACAAAGCCCAGCACCTCGACCTTGTCCAGATAGCCTTCCTGCGCCGCCCAGGCATTGATGTCCACCACGGCCTGACGCTCGCCGTCGGACACACGGGCCGAGGCCACCTCGATGCGGTCCACCTTGAGCGACTGCAGCAGGGCGCGGGCAATGTTCAACTTCTCCTTGGCGGCGAAGGAGACCCCCTGGGTCTGCTCGCCGTCGCGCAGCGTGGTGTCCAGCAGTCGCACATGGCGAGGAGAAGCGGTGTCGGGCGTGTTGCTCATGGTGTCGGACTCGTGCACTCGAAGGTGCCTGAAGGCGTCGCGGAAAAAGAGGCGCCGATTCTAGCAAACAAAGCGGGGCGCCAGAAGCCGCGAATTCCGTGGCCTTGCGGCGGGTGCTTTCCCAAGCTTGAACGAAATGCAGACAATAGGCTCATGACTTTCCCTGCGAGGCCGATGTAATGCGCATGACGACTCCGATGCCCCTGAATCCGGTTCTGCGACCCGCCCTGCTGGCCTGCCTGCTGGCCTCGGCGGCGCTGTGCCTGCCCGCCTCGGCTCAGGAACCTGCCGCCGTCGAGCCGGCCGCACAGACCAGCGCCGAGGGCGTGCATCCGGATCGCCTGTGGCTGCCCGCCAGCGCGGCGAACCTGCGCCCCTTCCTGCAGATGGCGGTGAACAAGGTGATGGAAGACCCGGCCTGCGTGGAAGTGCTCTATGCCCGCCTGAACGAGTACCGCACGATCTACGAGGAACCCACCTTCACCGTCCTGTGCCAGAAGGATCCGAAGACCACCTTCAACCGCGTGGTGAAGATCACCGAGGTGGACCCGGAGTATTTCGAGAAACTGCGCGCCAGCGCCGACGCCTCGAATCAGGCGCAGTCCTTGAACCCGGAGATCGAGGCGCTGCGCCGCCAGCTGCTGGGAGGTGGCGATGCACCCGCCGAAACTCCCGCCACAGAGCCGACAAACCCCGCCAGCCCGGCGCCTGTCGCCACCCCCTGAGCCGACCGTGGACCGCCCGGGATGCCGGGCGCCCTGCCCTTGCCCGCCCTAACCGGGTATACTGCCGCGCATTTTCAAGACGGAACCCAGCAGAGGCGGGACTATGACAATTCGGGTAGGAGTACCTAAGGAGAGCCGTACCGGCGAGCAGCGCGTGGCGCTGGTGCCGGACGTGGTGAAGAAACTGAACGCGATGGGGGTCAGCGTGAGCCTCGCCAGTGGTGCAGGCGAACTGGCCGGCCACGGCGATGCCGATTACGCCGCCGACATCGTGCAGGACGACGCCGCGCTGCTGGGCAGTGCCGACATCGTGCTCACCGTGAATCCCCTGCAGGCGGCGCAGATCGAGAAGCTCAAGGACGGCGCCATCCTGATCGGCTACCTGAACCCCTGGGGCGATCTGGCGCGTTTCACCCGGCTCAAGCAGAAGAACATCAGTGCCTTCTCCATGGAGCTGATACCGCGCATCTCCCGCGCCCAGGCCATGGACGCACTGTCTTCCCAGGCCTCCATCGCCGGCTACAAGGCGGTGCTCATCGCCAGCACCCTGCTCGGCAAGTTCTTTCCCATGCTCACCACCGCCGCCGGCACGGTGCGTCCGTCCAAGGTGCTGGTGATCGGCGCCGGCGTGGCCGGTCTGCAGGCCATCGCCACCGCCCGCCGCCTGGGTGCCATCGTCGAAGGCTATGACGTGCGCGCCGCCGTGAAGGACCAGGTGGAATCCCTGGGCGCCAAGTTCGTCGACATCGACATCAAGGCCGAAGGCGCCGGCGGCTACGCCCGCGAACTGACCGCCGAGGAAAAGGCGCAGCAGCAGGCCATCCTGGCCCGCCATGTGGCGGCTGCCGATGTGCTCATCACCACCGCCGCCATCCCCGGCCGCCCCTCGCCGAAGATCATCAGCCGCGAGATGGTGGAAGGCATGAAGGGCGGCTCGGTCATCGTCGACCTGGCCGCCGAGGGCGGCGGCAACTGCGAGCTGACCCAGGCCGGCGAGACCATCCTGCACAATCGCGTGAAGATCCACGGCCCGGTCAATGTGCCGAGCACCGTGAGCGGCCACGCCAGCGAACTGTACGCCAAGAACCTGCTGAACCTGCTGGGCCTGCTCATCAAGGACGGGCAGATACACATCGATCTGGAAGACCAGATCCTCAAGGACAGTCTGATCACCCACGGCGGCGCCATCGTGAACGCGCAGATCCGGGACAAAGTGGAAGGAGGTGCACAATGATCGAAGGTCTCGCAGCGCTCTACATCTTCATGCTGGCCGGCTTCACCGGCTATGAAATCATCAGCAAGGTGCCGGTGATCCTGCACACGCCACTGATGTCCGGCTCCAACTTCGTGCACGGCATCGTGCTGGTGGGCGCCATGATCGCCCTCGGCATCGCCGAGAACCCCACCCAGCAGGCCATTGGCTTCGTCGCCGTGCTGCTGGCCGCGGGCAACGCGGTCGGGGGCTATGTGGTCACGGAACGCATGCTGGAGATGTTCAAGGCCAGCGACAAGAAGGACGCCGCCGGAGGGAAGAAGTAAATGAGCATCCTGATTCAAGCCAGTTACTTCCTCGCGGCCGTGCTGTTCATCCTCGGCCTCAAGCAGATGAGCTCGCCCGT